>JAMOBJ010000008.1 GCA_039908095.1 Nitrospirae bacterium YQR-1 | reverse complement strand
TCTCCGATATTGTAAAAACTATTTAAAATCTTTATAGAGGAATCCTCATTGAGATATGCTACAGCAGCGCTTTTATAATTCTTACTCTTCATGTAACGTATAAATGTCTCCGCAATAGAGTCTGGATTTGGCGTATATGAAAACATCATTGGAATAGTTTTTTTTATTTTATCCGGGATATATAATGATGGAGAGAGCATAAGCAGCCCGCCGATACTGTAAATATCATCCACGGATGATGTGATAAAACTGAGTGAGTGACCTATGACGGCCACAACATCGGTATTGTTCGCTATTTCAGTGGCTATAAGTCTCGCTTTATTTATATCTGCAGAGTCATGTTTTGCAATTAAAACGATCTTTCTCCCATTTAGCATATTAGTACTATTAATCTCCTCAACGGCCAGAGCTACAGCGTTAAGCATATCGACTCTGTAGTTGATTTTATCCCATGAACCGGCCACGGCAATTGTAATATTGTCACGTCCTTTTTTACTCTTTTTATAACGTTGTGAGACTATGCTTGTATCCTCACAGGCAAAACAAAATATGATTATTAATATTGCTATAATGATTCTTATAAAATATTTATACATTGCCGGCATCTCATTATTTATGCCAGTTGCCGCTTAGCCAACTGTGCAAATAAACCGTTTTTTTTCATCAGTTCCTCATAAGTGCCTGTCTCCGCCACAGAGCCCTTATCAATAACAACAATCTTATCTGCTTTTATTATAGTACTCAACCTATGGGCTATAACTAATCTTGTTGCATAAAAGTTTTCAAGGCTTCTGCTTACTATTGTCTGAGTTAAGTTATCCAGAGCGCTGGTGGCCTCATCAAAGAAGAATATCCTCGGCTTTGTTACCATGGCGCGGGCTATCAGGATTCTTTGTTTTTGCCCTCCTGAAATTGTAGAAGCACCCGGTGCAATAACAGTATGCATACCCATCGGCATGGCTTTAATATCCTCCTCAAGGCCGGACATTCTTGCCGCCTCCCATGCATCATCAAGTGTGAGGTTGTTTGCCCCAACAATATTGTTAAAAATATTGCCTGACATCAGTTGGCCATTCTGGAGTACCACACCTATTTGTCTCCTTAACGAGTGAACGTCCAGTGTCTGAATATTGTGGTTATCATAGAAAACAGAACCACGTTGCTGAGTTTCAAAACCCAGCAGCAATCTTAAGAGCGTTGATTTCCCGCTGCCGGATGCACCGGCTATGGCTATAAACTCACCGGAGTTAATCTGAAGCGAAAGGTCTCTTAAAATATACTGACCGCTTTCATGATATCTGAAGAACACATTTTTTATCTCTATATTACCGGTTAGTTCGCCGGGGTCCCTTTTTCCTTCAGTAACCTCGGGGATACTTAGAAATATCGGTTTTGCCCTTTTATATATCGGTATTATCGCAATGATGTTTATTGATACGGCGGACATTTGCAAACCTGCCGCTAAAAACTGGCTGAAGGCTGAAGTGAAAGCAAGGAAATCCCCCGTACTTAACAATTTAAACATATCTTTGTGATAAAACACTCCGTATATTATCATATAGGCTACTACCGGATATATGGCGTTTAGAGCGATAATAATGTTTTTTGCAATTCCTGAATTGAAGTTATAAGTTTTTTGATCCTTAAATTCTTTAGCCCATTGTGCAAATCCTCTCATCTCGGCCCCTGATACCCGAAACTTTTCAATTCCACCTATAATCTGATATAACAACCCGAAAATACGCCCTGAGAGCTCATAAATTCTCCTCTGGTAGTAAACCACAATATACGACAGCGAGCTGGTTATTATTATTATCGTCACCACAATAGCAAGAGCGGTCAATGCCAGCCACAGGTTATAATAAAAAAGGAGAAAGAAACTAAAAATTGAAAATGCCGCCGAAATAATTGCACTTGTAACCGACCCTGTTATCAATTGCCTTATGCCGTCTATGCCCATAGCTCTGTTTGCAAGATCACCGACCGTATATTGCCTAAAGAAGCTCACAGGAAGAGAAAGCAGTCTGTCCCACACTGCAGACTGTAATGAGGCGTCCACTTTTCCTTCAATACGAAGCATAGCAATGGAGCCGGTAAGCTGAAACATAGCGTTTGCTATAGCTCCTACCACCATAGCAAGCCCTATCTGTAAGAGTTGAGAAGTCTCAGCCATCGGAATTATTGAATCAAACACCAATGAAGTACAAAGAGGAATAATCAGTCCTAAAAGCCCCCCTGCAATCCCCATCAACAGCACTACGGCAAAATCTAAAAGATTTTTGAAAGAACTAAACTTCAAAATACTGTATAAGCCCATTGCCTTTTCAGGAAATGGCCGGTAAAACGAATAGGCAAAAGGGGATATTGTTGAGGCAACCTGTTCGCTTACGAGTTGTTTATCTCCCTTTACCGTATCATGTAATGTATAGTGTTTTTTAAACAGAAGGGCGATTGGTTGATTATTACCCTCGAAAAAACCAAGCATAGGTCCGTTGTCCTGTTCCCACCATCGGCCTTTTAAAGCTATCCGTCTTGTTCTGATTCCGGAAGCGCGGGCTATCAGGGATAGCGGGTCTTTTAACCTTGCTTCTTTGGCGGTGGTCCCGGGAGCATTAATTTTAATATCTAAATCGCCCCCGACAAGCCTGCTTGCAGAGAGTAAGGAGTTTTCCGGTTCAGTTGTTATGCTTACAGCTTTTTTCTTATTTAGAATATTGGAAAACCCGGTAAGTGAAGAATCCATCAGAGAGGCGTCTCTTTCTACTTTTCGTTTAAGGCGTTGCTTTTCATATTCCGTCTCGTTGGATATTGATTGTTTGATTGATATAAGCATCAGAGCATGAAAACCGTCAAGGTATGTGCAATCTGGATCAGACATTAAACAGGCTTTTGTATCGAAAGTACTGAGAAGGCATGTATCCTCGAAAGCAATGAAGCTTTTCTCGGAAACAGGGAACATCACCCCGTCCGGGATATGAAGTTTATCTTTTATTCCGGCAAAACTAAGATTGCCCTCAAAACTTTTGATCCAAACAATTTCCTTATCTGTCCTGAAACAGCCTGATTGAGAGAAGCTATATTCCTTACCGGGCTCAATAATGTTTACCATCAGCGGGAGAAGCTCTTTGTGGCAATGATGAAGGAGTTGACGTAACCAACCGTCTATAGCGGAGAGCAATTGCGCTCTGTAAGTGTCGTCCGATAAATAACTTATCACTTTCTCTCTTTTAACTTCCACTAAAGCGCTTCCCGCTTTTCCGTAAGCCATAAGGCCGATATCACCTCCGGCACTTGTGCCGTCATAACCGGCAATCAGCGCTCCGGCATCCAAAGTAAACAGATATTGTTTTCCATGTATATTGCCTTCATTGTCAATCAAAAACGAAAAAATGTCTATACCACCGGCCATAACAAACCACATGCTGCGGCAATCCGACAGAGTTATATGTCTATTTCCGCCCATCTCAATTATCCGGCCATATTTTGTTATTTCACTAATTATCTCAGGCATGTTTAATGAGCTCAGCATATAAACCTTCAATTTTTATCAAATCATTGTGCGTACCTCTTTGCACTATCTTTCCTCTGTCAAGTACAAGAATCTCATCGCAGTCTCTTATTGTGCTCAGCCTGTGTGCAACAATAATACAAGTGCATCCTCGTCTTCTGAGGTTTTCATCCACTAACATTTCAGTCCTTGGGTCAAGCGCACTGGTTGCCTCATCTAAGATAACAATTGTGGGATTTAGTACAAGGGCTCTTGCAATCTCCATGCGTTGTCTTTGCCCGCCGCTGAAATTTACCCCTCCCTCCTCTACCATGCTGTCATAGTTGCCTGCTCTTAAAGCTATTTCGTCATGAATACAGGCGTCTTTTGCTGCCTTTACAACGTCACTTTTTTCAATAGTGCTGTCCCATAAGGTAATATTGTTGATTACCGTATCGTTAAACAAAAATATCTCCTGGTTTACCACAGTGAGAGAATTTGTCATAGTTATACGGCTTATCTCTTTAGCCGGCTTGTTGTCAAAGAGTATCTCCCCGCTCCACGGTTCATATACTCCGGCTATCAGTTTACCGATTGTGGACTTACCGCTTCCGGAGCCTCCCACCAAAGCTACCCTGTTGCCGGGTTTTAGTTTTATATTTAAATTCTCTATCAGCGGGGGCTCCAATCTGCTATAACCAAACTGGATATTTTTAAGCTCAACATATCCCAGTAGTTTAGTTTTATCAATTTTCGGATTATCTTGTTCTATATTGTATGCGGGGTCTATTTCATATTTTAAGACGTCATCAAGTCTGTTTATATCGGCCTCTGTCTCTTGTATAGTGCTTCCCAGCGATACTATTTGATTTATCGGGGTGATAAAGCTCATCATAAGGCCTTGAAAAGCTACAAGCATTCCGGCGGAAAGGCTGCCCTCGATTACCCTCAGGCCGCCAACTGTCAGAATTATTGCATTACTTAACGATGTCAGCAAAACAGGCACTACGTTTAGTCTCTGACTACTTACCCCAAGCTCCTGCTGCGATGTTACAGCCTTTGCCTGATAACCCGCCCATTTGGAGAAAAAATCCGATTCCGCACCGGTTGCCTTAAGTGTCTCAATTGTTTGAAGACCATCCATTGCGCTGCCTAAGAGTTTACCCTTTTCCTGTTGAAGTTTTTTATTTAAGTCCGTTCTTGCCCTTGAGATATATTTTAAAAAGAGAAAGTTTATAAGTGCTGTCAAAATTGCAATTACAGTTAAAACAATGTCGTAAAAAAACATAACAATTGCATAAAACAATATCATTAACAAGTTGATAATATTGGTAGCTAATGTGCCGGAAAGTAATGTAGATATCCTGTCATTAATTGAAACCCTGCTTGAGATGTCGCCTGCATACCGCTGAGTGAAAAACTCAATGGGAAGCCTAAGCACATGCCAGAGGAATTTACTCGATGAGGTGACGGCAAACTTAGTCTCTAATTTAACCAAATAATACTGTTGCAGCCACGTCAACAAAAAGTTTATCAAGGCGACGGCTCCCATACTCCAAAGCAACGGATATATCCATGTTTTTATCCCTCTCAGCAAAATATCGTCAATAAATATTCTGGAAAAAACTGGAATTATAATCCCCGGCACAATAAGAAAGAGGCTGGTGATAACAACATAGGCAAGGGCGGTTTCCGAGCCTTTTAATCTTCCTGCCAGAGTGCGTAACAGATTGGATTTCTCGCCGCCCTTTTTAAAATCAGGTCCTTTTTCAAAAATAAGGATAACTCCGGTAAAAGAGCCGTCAAACTCCTCTGTGGTAAGGCGCCTGGGACCTGAGCCCGGGTCGTTAATGAAAACGGTATCTTTTTTAAATCCCTCTAAAACAACAAAATGATTGAAGTTCCAAAATACTATAGCCGGAAGGTTGGCTTTATATACATCCTCAAGCTCCATTTTATAACCTTTTGCAATAAGGCCGTGCTTACGTGCTGCAATTAGTATATTACTGGCCTTACTCCCATCGCGCGACACTCCGCAGTCAATCCTAAGCTTTTCCAACGGCACGAAAAGCCCATAGTAACCCAATACCATGGCAAGGGCCGCAGCTCCACACTCTACCGCCTCCATTTGTAAAACCGTAGGCGTTACTGCTCTTGTTTTTTTTACAGTGTTGGTGTTCAACTTCTAATCACCCAACTAATCACCCAACACATACTTCTTAAAAAGAGGAATCACATAGCTTACCGGTTTCTGTTCATCTACTATAAATGTTGCGCTACACAGAGTGCCTGATGAAATTTTTAATTTATCGCCTCTGGGTGATGACCATTTATACCCTGAGACCGTGTTAACTGCGGGAATAAAATCTACTACAACAGTTAATGGCAAACCGTTTTTTGTAATCATTTCCACCAAAGTTTTATTATGTAACTTATTCATCATATCCTCGGCAGTTGCCGGATATTCCGACACTTCCGCCACCACCGCCAACATATAACCGTACATATCCTTTTGTGCAGTATCGGGTGATAATTGTACTTTCATTCCTTTACGGATAAGTTTCGCATCGGCTGATGTTACATATACGGTTGCTCTTAGGTTACAGATATTTGATCCTATAAGCTCCAGGGCGGCCACCGGGGTGTTTGCCTGTATAAAGCTGCCTTGCGTGGCCGATATGCTGAGCACTCTGCCGGTATAATAAGATGTAATTGAGGAGTTGAGGTCATATCTGTTTTGAAGTATCTTTATGTTTGATTCCTTGTTCTTTATCTGTTGTAGTAAATTATCCAAAGTTTGGCGATTGGTATTTTCATGTTGGAGACTTTGCACGGAAAGCTGCTCAAGCTGACTTTGGTAATCTTTGATGTTTGAGACGGCGGTATCGTATGATTGTTTGGTAGTTATTAAGTCCTGCTTGGTAATAAGTCCGTCTTTTAGCAAGGCCTCCTGGTCTTTTATTTTTTCAGTAAACCAGTCAATTTGTTTCTTAGTATTGGCGATCTTTTTTTCATAGGCGGATTTTTGCGTTTTACTATATTCCAACGACAGCTGAATATCCTTATTTTCGTAAGTTTTTGCCTGCTCATACTGTTTGTTTAACACATCCAGTTCTATTCTTGCATTTTTAATCTGGCTTAATAAATCCATTTGATCCACTCTGGCCACCGTCTGGCCGTTATAGACAATGTCTCCCGGGGTTATTCGAATATCGGATATGTAGCCGCTGGATTGTGAAACAATATCCACCACGCCACCTGTTTTCATTATCAGGCCGGTTCCGTTGAGTACGGTCGGGATTGTCCCTAAAAACCCCCACAACACGGTTGTAATTATTATCAAACCAAGGGCTAAAACGGCAACCCATCCGATGGGAGAAGTGGTTGTCATCAATTTGTCCAGCTCCTCCGGAGATGATAGTCTTTCAATAGAAGCCTTTCTGAATATTTCCGATGAACCCATGATCACTCCACGTTTATATTTGGTAGCGATATAAGATTGCCTATATTATACATAAATTTACCTTCACCTTTTGAAAAAACAGTACCTGTTTGATATCTGACAGTTATTATTGAGTTAAGCAGGGCATTTTCAGCATCCAACTCGGCAAGCCGGGCATTTGTCAAATAATTTTCCATATCAATCGTGCTGTTTAACGTAGCGGCCCCCATGCTTAGTTTCTTATGCTCGTTATCTGCTGCTTTTTTATAATAACCAACACTCTCATGAGCCTCCTTATATCTTCTTATGCTATTTCTGTAGAGATTCAAAGCGTTTATAACATTAGCTCTGATTGTTATAATAGTGTTATCTACATTAAGCATCGCCTTTTCATATGCCGCCTTCTGTTGTATGAAAGCGCCGGTGGCTTCATTGTTTCTCAAAGGAAAGTTAAGGCTTATTTGTGCAGAGGCATTTGGCCCAGCCACGTTTTTACCATAAGCGGTAAAATAATCACTAAAAGAATCTCTCTCCGACAATCCGTTATATCCACCCGAGAGCGTCAGGTCAAGCTGAGGCAGCATGTTTTTTTTTGCCGCTGCCATCAATATAACCTGTGCTTGAGCCAGCATTTTCAATGAACCTAAATCATTTCGTCTTTGTAGTGCAATTTCTATTAGTTGTTCGTCTTTAGACTGTTGCAGTTCAGTAAGATTATCATACTTAACACCTGTAAAAGATGCCGGCGTAAGCCTCCAAATCCTGTTATCTTTAAGTCCCATCATAGTACCCAGATCAGCCTGTGCCTGCACAATATTCTGCTCGGAGCTTATTCTGCTTGCTCTCTTAGAGGCCAGATTTGCTTTCACCTGCTCTATGTTTGCCGCCGGGAGGTTACCGTGCTCTATTAGTTTTTGGGTATTTACAAGTAATTGTCTTGCTCGGTCCTCGGTTTCTTTGTATATTTGCAGGGTAATAAACATCTTATACAGTGACCAGTAGTATTGAACTGCCTGTGCTACCTGTTGGGCAACAAAGTTATTCTGATAGAGTTTACTTGCATCATAGTTAATTTTTGCAGCTTTTTCGTTGGCTGCCACAACGTCCGCTCCAGAGCCCTTTAACAATGGTATGGTTACGTTAAGCGAAAAAGAAGCCATATTTGTTGTATCTGCTCCTATTGAATAATAGGCGGCTTTTGACAGAGCATTTGTCTTTGTAAGTTCAATAGTCGGTGATACGCTTATGCCTGAACGAAACTTCTTACTTACGCCCATAGAATACTCTGCTACATTTTCCCTTGTTGTAGGAGATTGGAGTTCAGATGCTTGATATTTTGTGTTTGGAGTTTCTGTTCTTGCATACCCAAAAGTGCTTGAAACGGTTTCATCGAAAGCTCCAACCTCGCTTTGCCACGCTCCCCTGGCTGAATCTACATCCCTGGCGTTTATCTGTATGTCGAGGTTATTGGTGATAACAGCATTTACAACATCAAACAAATGCGTCTCTGTGGAATCCTCTGCATATGCATTGGTGCAATAAATACTTACCGCTAAAGAGCATATCAGATATAAGATAACAAACACTTTACTTTGAGACAAAATAAACATTTTTTACCTTCAGTTATCTGATTACCCCTTACAAGCCAAACACCGTAAGGTAAGCTTGTGTCAATCTCTTCCAATATTATTCGTTCTATTTCCAAAATGTCAACCTTTATATATAATTTTTTCGAATTACAGGAGCTACAGCATCTTCCCTGAGTTTACTTTTTTCGTTTAACTTTATTGGCTTGTTCGAAAGCTCCTTGACGTCTCCCCTAAAGGGAATTCCCCTGTAAGGGGAGGTGTTGCTTTCTCCCAGCCGCCTGTGTTATACTTCTGATGCAACTTAGTATTGCTGTTCTTATAAAAACGTAAGCAATGTGGAGGTGTCTGTGAAACGATTATTTCTGGCATTACTAATTCTAATGTTTACAATAATTTTGCCGGCATGTAGTGGTGGCGGCACAGGGGCAAAGGAGCTTTTTGACACGGCGGAGCTTGAAATGGTTCAAAACAACAAAGAACACGCTGCCACACTTTATCAGGAGATACTGAAAAAATACCCTGACACAGACTATGCTAAAAAAGCACAGGAAAAACTGGCACAGTTAAAAAGTCCAGGCACAAAATAGCAAACTAATACTAAGTTGCCTTCAATCGATTAACTTTGTTGGCATCATCACAGGCTCCGGGGTGTACTCTCCCTAAAGCGACTAAACCTTGGTGGGGGTCGAGGGGAATCATTCCCCTCGCAGGAAGGGGTAAAAGGGGAAGGACCCTGTCCTTCCCCTTATTAATTTTATTTTTTTGATTGCTACTTGGTATTACATCTATGAAGTTGCCTAATATCACTCCTCTAACAAACGGCTTTTCCAGATGGAGTAAATAGCCGGGTAGATGATTAGTTCAAGAATGGTTGATGTGACAACACCACCAACCATAGGAGCGGCAATTGTTTTCATCACATCCGAGCCTGCCCCTGTGCTGAAGAGAACCGGAATAAGACCGGCCAGTATTACGCTGACCGTCATTATTTTAGGGCGGATACGTTTTACGGCTCCATACATTATGCACTCCCTGAGGTCATCTTTAGTTTTGAGGCGTCCCTCGTTTTCCCACTTATCATGTGCCAGGTCCAGGTACAGAAGCATTACAACTCCCGTTTCTGCGTCAAGGCCGGCAAGGGCTATCATTCCTACCCACACAGCAATGCTCATGTTGATATTCAGAAAATACAACAGCCAAAACGATCCCACAAGGGAAAACGGCACTGCTAAGAGCACTATGAAGGTCTTTACCACTGATTGCGTATTAAAATAAATCAGAACAAATATAATAAATGCAGTCAGCGGAAGAACTATTTTTAACCGCTCATATGTCTTGACAAGATACTCGTACTCACCGCTCCACTTCAGGCGGTAACCGGAGGGTAACTGAACGGCTTTTGCTTTTTCTTTTGCTTTTTCCACGTATCCGCCCACGTCGCTTCCTGAGTAATCCACATAGACGTAGGAGACAAGAAGCCCCTCCTCGCTTTTAATGTTGGTTGGCCCTTTTACAATTTCAATATCAGCCAGCTCACTCATCGGAACCCTTAGAAGTCCAGCGGACTCCGCCACGGAAGCGCCGCCCATGCCGGAGGCGGCTGGTTTCTTATCAGGCATCATAACAGGAACAAACACTTTACCCAGGTCGTCAATGCTCCGGCGGAGGTCCCTGAAGTAGCGCACATTTACCGGATACCTTTCCCTGCCCTCAACCGTGGTTGTCACATTCATGCCTCCTATGGCCGACTGTATCACCATCTCCACGTCCTCAACCGTAAGGCCGTACCTGGCCGCCGCTTCACGCTTGACATTGAAATCAAGGAAATAGCCCGTCATAACCCGCTCGGCATATACACTCCTTGTGCCAGGTAAGTCCTTTATTGCCTTCTCAAGGTCAAGGCCTATCTGTTCCAATTCCTCCAGCTTAGGCCCTAGCACCTTTATACCCACAGTTGTGCGAATCCCCGTTGCCAACATATCTATCCTTGCCTTTATGGGCATTGTAAAGGAGTTTGACACTCCGGGAACACTCAAGGCAGAGTTCATTTCATTTTTTATGCTCTCAACCGTCATGCCTTCCCGCCACTGTGACTCAGGTTTAAGGTTAATCACCGTTTCAAACATCTCAACCGGGGCAGGGTCTGTGGCGGTTTCGGCACGCCCCGCTTTGCCGAAAACCTGCTCAACCTCGGGGATTGCTTTTATTATCTTGTCCTGGAGATTCAAAAGTTTGGCTGACTCTGAAATTGACAACCCGGGCACTGTCACCGGCATATAAAACAATGTTCCCTCATACAACGGGGGCATAAATTGCGTTCCCAGTTTTTTGTACGGATAGATGGTTAAGGCCATAATGATAACAGCTGCAAAGATAACAGATTTCTTAAATCTTAGTGAAAACCTTGCAACCGGCTCATATACTTTATGCAGCAGTATGTTAAGCGGGTTTCTCTCCTCAGGCCGAATCTTACCCCTGATAAAGAGTGTCATAAGAACGGGAGTGAGTGTTACCGCTAAAAAAGATGAAAACAGCATCGCAAATGTCTTAGTATAGGCAAGGGGTTTAAACAGCCTTCCCGCCTGTTGTTGTAAAGTAAAAACCGGCAAAAACCCCACCGTTATTACAAGTAATGCAAAAAACAAAGACGGGCCTACCTCTTTGGCCGCCTCAAGGATAACTTCAAACCTGCTTTCTTTTGAGCCGTGAGATTCCCACTCATCCAGTTTCTTGTGTGCATTTTCCACCATTATGATTGAGGCATCCACCATTGCGCCTATCGCTATGGCGATACCGCTTAAGCTCATTATGTTTGATGTAACCCCCAAATATGACATCGCTATAAAGGACATTATTATGGCAACCGGCAAGGTCAGAATTACAACCAGAGCACTTGGCAAGTGAAACAAAAACACTATGCAGACAACACTTACGGCAATGGAGAGCTTGATAATCTCCTCTTTGAGAGTATCAATTGCCCTGTGGATGAGTTTCGAGCGGTCGTAGGTGACAACAATTTTAACTCCCTCGGGCAGACTTGGCTCTATATCTCTTTTGATTTTTTCCTTAACACGCTCTATAACACTTAAGACATTTTCACCAAAGCGCACTACCACTATGCCTGCTGCCACCTCGCCTTTGCCGTCAAGTTCGGCGACGCCGCGGCGAATCTCAGGCCCCAGCCCCACCTTCCCGATGTCCCTGACATACACAGGGGTGCCCACACTGTTTGTACCCACAGGGATATCCTCTACGTCTTTTAAGTTTTTGATATAGCCCCGGCCTCTGACCATGTACTCCGCCCCGGAGTACTCCACAACACGTCCCTCTACGTCTTTGTTACTTTTCCTTATGGCCTCGATAACCCTGTTTAATGGAAGATTAAAAGCCAACAGGCGGTTAGGGTCTATACTTACCTGGTACTGTTTAACAAACCCGCCCACGCTTGCCACCTGTGATACGCCACTTACACTCTCTATGGCAAGCTTTATGTTATAGTCCTGCATGGAGCGAAGCTCGGCAAGGTTATGCCGGCCTGAGTCGTCAACAAGGGCATAGGAAAATCCCCAGCCGAGACTTGTGGCATCCGGGCCCAGCACAGGATTAACGTCCTGGGGCAGCTTGCTCCTTACCCCCTGCAAGTACTCCAGCACCCAGCTCCGTGCCCAGTAAATATCCGTACCCTCTTCAAATATCACATAAATGAAGGAGCTTCCCAAAAACGAATACCCGCGCACTGCGCTAACCTTTGGAGCGGCAAGCAGTGTGGACGTTATCGGGTAAGTGACCTGATCCTCTACAAGGTCGGGACTCCTGCCGCTCCAGTCGGCATATATAATCACCTGTGTGTCGCTTAAATCAGGTATTGCATCCAAAGGGGTACGCTTTAACGCCCACAAACCCCATATTATTAAAAACGTTATAAGAAGGAATATTACAAATTTATTTCTTCCGCTATACTCAATAATCTTTGCTATCATTTGCCCTGCACCGGCATTATGCCCTTAAGTTGTGCCTCTGAGTCAAGAAGGAAGGAGGCCCCTGCGGCAACCCGCTCTCCGGTCTGTAGCCCCTCCGTGATTTCTACCATCGAATCGGCTTTGATTCCAACCTTGACTATGCGGGGGGCATAATTGCCCTCTCCCTTATCCACATACACCAACTGCCGTTTGCCGGTGTCAAGGACAGCATCCTCAGGCACGCAGAGCCGCTGTCCCAGCTCTATCGCAAGCTCCACATTGGCATACATCCTGGGCTTTAACAGTCCTTCAGGGTTTTTTATGATAAAGCGCACTTTGGCAGTGCGAGTATCCGCCGATATGCCTGGATATATGTAGTCCAGTTTGGATTTTATTACTTTACCCGGAAAAGAACTTAATGTGATATTAGCGCTTTGCCCTGTTTTAATAAGCGGCAGCTCGTTTTCGTAAATATCCGCTATAAGCCACAGGGTTGAGAGATCGGCAACGTCAAAGAGTTTCTCCCCGGGCATCACTTTCATTCCCTGCACTGCACGCTTTTCTGTAACAAAGCCGCTGACAGGACTAAAGATGGTCATGGTTTTGGTTAACTGCCCCTTTTCCTCAAGGCGTTTAATCTGGGCATCAGTTATATCCCAAAACCTGAGCCTCATTTTAGCAGCTGCCACTATAGAGCCGGTATCTTTGGCAAGCATATCGGAATATGAGGATTCCCCGGACTTTGTGCCGTCATTTGCCCCGTGTGTGCTCTTAGCCCAACGCGATAGGTTTAAAAACTCCTGTTGGGTGGCGACAATTTCGGGGCTGTAGAGTTCCACCATAGGCTCACCTTTTTTAACATATCTGCCGGTGTAATCCACGTGTAGTTTTTCTATCCAACCCTCGATTTTAGTATTGACCGTGGCAAGCCTCTGTTCGTCATATTCCACAGTGCCCACTGTTCTTATGGTTTTGGTAAATTGTTTTTTGGCGGCTTGCACAACTTTTACGCCGATAAGCCGCCGTTGAGCATCCGGCACCTCTATCGTTGACTCCTCAGTGTCCGCCGGCGTTGAGTTATCTGCAGCACTAAGCATATATGGCAGGAAAATTAGAAAAATCAGAAAGATTGAGAAAAACGTGTTTTTTTTCATTTCAACTGCTCCCCTTTTGCACCGGAGGTAAGCGTCTCCGCCCCAGTGACAGCCTCTATCTGTGCAATGGCTTTTTCCCTTTCAGTGTATTGTTTATTATAGAGAATTTCGTAGTCAAGGAGTGACTTTAATCTTGATACCACAGTGAGCGCATCGCTCTTGCCTGAGATATAACTGCTCAGGGAAAGTTCAAAGTCCTGATATGCCTTTGGTATCATCACATTTTGGTAGAGGTCAGTGAGTGTCTCAGCGGCTTTAACCATAGAGAGAAGCTCTCTGAGTGCCGATGAGACCATGTACTTGTATGCGTCAAGCTCATGTGTTGTTGAGGATGCTTCAGAGCGTGCCTGCATCACACCCATCTCCTGCTTCTGTTTATAAAATATTGGGATATTGACGGTTGCGGTAAGAGACCACATGTCCTCAAACGGGGGTGTCCTTTTAGCCACTGCGGCACTAAGAGTAACGTCAGGGTAAAACTCCTTCTTAGCCATAGCGATTTTAGTTGCTGCGACTTCCAGCATCTTTTCACGGGCTTTTATTTCAGGGGAGTTGTCATAGGCTGCTTTTATCAATTCTTCCAGAGTGTGCTTATAGGAGACTACCGTTTTTTTGACAGGTTTTCCCAGCGGAGAGTTCACCTCTCTGCCCATTGTTACATTAAGCATTCCCTCAAGGCTCTGCAAGCGTTGTTTTTCCATTATCTCTTTTTCAATAGCCATATATTTTTCAGTCTGAGCCATCAGGACGTCCTGTTGGGAGCCCATGCCGGAAGAGTATCTGGCAAGTGCGGCATCCTCAACCCTTGAAAAAAGAGTCATCCGCTTTTGTATAGTATCAACAAGGAGCGTGGAATAAAGCAAACTGTAGTAGAGTTCCTTAATCCTTGCCACGGTGCGAAACTTTACACCCCTGGCTGACTCCTTAAGTGAGAGGCTCTCCTTTGTCAACATTTCCTCTTTGAGGGCAAGTTTGCCGGGAAATGGAAACGTCTGTGACAGGGAAAACATCCACTGTGCGTCCTGCATCTCCCCGTAAGTATATCTGTTCCATGATTCATTTTGGTAACCAAACATAAACATCGGGTCGGGGAGCGCACCAGCCTGTGGGATTTTGAACTCAGCAGTGAATACCTTCTCGTTTGCCATAAGCACTTCGTGGTTTTCTATCAGCGCCTCTGTAACTAATGTGTCAAGGTCAAGCTCCGCTACGGCAAACGCAGGAGTAGCCAAAAGAAAAAATGCAATTAATAAAATGGGCGTTTTACTTAGCATCCACATTGTACTTTGCCGACTCAGTCTTGCCGTCTCTGGTTATTTTAACTGCTATATTCCAAGCGCCGGCCATAGGCAGAGTCATTGTTGCAATGTATTGTTCAGCATTGGACTTCGCTTTGGCCTTGTAATTCATAGCGGGCATTCCGGGCATGGCGGGCATCGAGTATTCCACTACAACCTTTGCATCTAAAACGTATTTGCCTTCCATGTCTTTTATCTCTATGGTTGCTATGTTGTCTCCAACCACAGGGTCACCCTTGTCAAGTGTCATTGCAACCGTATATTGTCCGGCTTTGCTTGTCATCTTTGTATTCTTTGCTTCTGAGCCTGTTGCTGTCAAAGCAAACGTAACGACCATTACCAAAACAACCATCATTATTTTTCTTAAATTGTTCATCAATTGTGAAACCTCCTTTGCTTTTATTTCCCTTAATCCGGGGTTGTCTATTTTAACACAGTCTAAGTGTGTATTATAAAAAGTAATTGTGAAGAAATTATGAATTTGTATATGTTCTCCCAAAAAACCAATTATCTTCAAATATATCAGTATCAGTTAAGTTTTAAAAAATGTTATAATAAAGTTATGAAACTAGCGGCTCAGAATAAAAAAGCGTACCATGATTATACAATAGAGGAGAGCCTTGAGGCAGGGCTGAGTTTAAAGGGCACAGAGGTAAAGGCCATACGAGAGGGCCGGATAAATTTAAGAGACAGTTATGTAGTAGTAAAAGACAAAGAAGCATTTTTACTGAATTGCCACATAAGTCCTTACAGCCATGGCAATATAATGAACCATGAGCCTCTGAGGACCAGGAAGTTGTTGTTGCATATAAAGGAAATCTTAAAGTTGACAGGTAAGAGTGCCCAGAAGGGGTATTCGTTAATCCCGCTTAAGGTATATTTTAAGGGGCCCTACGTAAAGGTGGAGGTAGGGTTGGCAAAGGGTAAGAGACAGTATGAAAAGCGGCAACAGATAAAGGAGCGTGATATACGGAGAGAGATGGACAGAGAGATGAGTTAAACGCTATGGGGGCGTATGGATTCGACGGGGGTTATGAGGCTTAAGCAGCATGTCGTGTTTCCGCGGTCACGTAAAAAAGCGGAAAAACTTACAAAAGCCAACGACGAACTGGCACTTGCCGCTTAAATAAAGCGGCACGCATCCCCGGAAAAGCCTGCTATTTGGGAGATGCGTCATAAAGCGGGCTGGCGTCTGAGGGGGGTCCCTGTATCAGACGTGAGACCTAAGGGAATACGGACACTGAGAGCCTGTCTGTCGGCGCTTTAGTGTCTTAAAGCCAAAAGACAGGCTAAGCATGTAGCGGCTTAAGAGTAGTACTTTCGGACGCGGGTTCGATTCCCGCCGCCTCCACCTTTTAAGTGTTTGATTTTAAAGGATAATATTTGCTGATACACTATGGCTAAAGGCTCATTAAGATATAACCTTCTAAATCAAAATCCATTTTTATTTTATCAATTGCCATTTTGCTTCTCACTATTGCCTTATTCTTGAGGTGTTAGCTTCTTTATAAACCGCTCTGTTGTCTTAAAATAATCCTTGACGGCGTTTGTATCAATTATAAACCCTCTGTAGTAGCCGGCAATATGTAAGGCCTCATAAAGACGTTCAAAGTCTTTTAACAGTTTTCCGTTATGTACCGACACATATTTTTGTAAGGCTGCCCTGTAACCATCTACAGAGTTTGGTAGTTCTTTGACGGTTAATCCTTTCTTTATCAACACCTCATTTATGGCCTCTAAGACAGCCAAATAAGCCGTTCCAAAGGCTTCTCTTACAGGTTTGGTATCGGCATAAAAGTCGCCATCTACTGGAATTTTGCTTAACAATTCCCGTGCATTGGCCAAATACCTTAAGGCCTCTCCTGGTGTGTGCGTTTTTGCTCGACGTGCCATATCAATTACTCCTGAAATGTCAGTTTCTTTTACTTTGCTCTATGAATGTATCTATGTCTTTTTTATCAAAAAGAGTTCGCTTACCAATTTTGACAGTTTTTAATACATCTTTTTTCATCAGATTATACAGTGTTGCGCTGCTTATTCTCAGGTATTCTGACGCCTCTTTAATATTTAATAAATTACTATCCATATAAACATTATAAACCCTCTACCACAACATGTCAATTAGGACTCGCCGGTGATAATAATCTGGTGAGCTTTAATGGAAAATAAAGATGGAAAAACAAAAGATGGCCTATGGAAATGACGTGCTATTAGTAGTGTTGGTAACTCTTTGAGTTATCAACACTACTAACAAGCACTTTAATAACTCTGCGAGTTATTAACATTCCCACAGGCTCTACTGCTAAATTTTTAGAGAAAATTTAGAAAAGAAAAAAGAGGGCTTGCATTTCAACATAGTAGCAACCCTTGCTCAGTTGAGCTGTTTTGCGCCTTGGGTTGTCTTCCACAGCTTTACCCGTAAGCTACTATCTTTACGGCGAATGAGGATACCGATATTTAAATATTTCTTTTCTTCTAATTTTCTTCTTCTTAACCCCTCCGGTGATTTCTCCATTACCAGAATTCCTTTTACCTTCAAACACTTTGCTATCTTTTCTTACCTCTCTTTCGGCTTTCAGGGGCATTAAAATACTTGACAAATATTTAATGATATGATACTTTAAGTTTCTCCTTTACTTCACACCTCCTCAAAAGAACAGGCTGTGTCCCCCTGCACAGCCTGTTTTCTAATCTATAAGGATTGTAATGTGGGCGGCTAAGGTGTTTCAAAACCTGTTACCTCGCTTTAAGTAATGTTGTATAGAGTACCGGCAAATCTCAATGAAGGTGCAAGTGTTCTAAAAATTAAGATATTAGTACGATCGGCCTTATTGTTTTAACTTTTTTTTAAACTTTTTTGCTAAATAAATTTAAACTTAGATTAATTTATTTCTGTTTTCACACCCGTTTCACTTTGCTCTGCGTTTTCTTGTAATTTCTCATCGCAGGTGCTCGTTTATTGACATTTACCGGTGTCCCCATAATTTAATTGACAACAGTAAAATAAAACTTGTAAACTGAATAAGGCTGCCCTCTTAGCTCAGCAGGATAGAGCACAGGATTCCTAATCCTGGGGCCGTGAGTTCGAATCTCGCAGAGGGCACTCATAATATTTCCTTATTTTATAATATAAGTATTTTTGTTTAAACGGCGGGTTCTCTGGTGACTAAACTAAACTGGTCAAAATGCTTATCAAAAGCGAATGCAGTTTGAATACCCGTTCGATTTATAAAAACATAACTGGTACAATCTGTAAAACTCCAAGACTTATCCTGGCGACTATCAAAAACATCCCAAGCGCCATTAAAGTCCTCTTCCGTAATCTTCATGACTTTTGTAGAGAGTAATTTCCGAACATTTTTACTTATCTCTAATGCAAATTATTTGTTTTTTTGAGTCATAGCTAAAGTCAGTAGTTCATCTATGATGTAATCAGTTAGAACAAGTTTCGGACGGGAATTCTTGAACCATTCTAAGGCGCTTTGATGTAAATTATCGTTGGGGTTAAAAAGAGCAAAAAGAGCGGAGGTATCTGCAAATACCATCATTTCACTCCTGATAAATAATGATCATGTTTTATGGAAATATCTTCTGGAAGGTCGTCGGGACAAGCGCTCCATATAGCTTCAAGGGCTGTCATTGCTTTACTGAATTCATCATCATTGAGTCTATCCTCAATGGTTTCAGGCAAAACTCCATATGAAGCCTGATTCTCCCCTGTCTCAACAATTGCAGACGGAGCTACTTTTGATTTTGTGAGAGATTCTCCAGTTTGAATAATATTTAAAAGTGCCATATTGTATAAATTATAACACAACGTAAAAATAATTTCACATTTTAGTAAATCCTGTCAGTAACAGAGTTGCTCTTCAAATAATAAGAATCTTTTGATTTTTTTGTTTGAATAATACGTAGTAATATACTTCTCGTTAGAGCGGCATTTCATGACCATTTCGTTATAATTTACTTCTATTTCACCCTGATACTTTTGACTGCAACTTGGTATAATGTGTTTACTTAAATGAAAAGGAGCAAAGAAACAAATAAGATTAAAAATAATATCGATATTTTATTTTTTATTGTTATGATTTGTTTTGTTTTTCAGCTCAGAAATCATCTGGGACTTTATATTTTAGGTATAGATGGTTTTATATTAACAATAAAGAGTATTTGGGCTCTTTTACTCTTTGGTGTATCAGCATTTGTGCCATTGCGGTAAAGCTTGCGGCAGATGAGTAAAACTATGGCATTTATACCAAGTTTCATTCAGAAGTAAATACAGGCGTACTTTTAGTACGTATAGGAGCTTTTGACGAAGCCAACAAAGTTAATCGAATGAATGCAACTTGGTATTAATTTGGCGAGAGCGTGTGGGAATCGAACCCACCCTTCCCACTTTTGGCAGGAAACACCGGATTTGAAGTCCGGGGGGGACACCAGAGCCCCATACACTCCCAACGGTTGTGGCTATTACAATCAGAGAAAGATAACTGAAGGGTATGTATCAACCTTCATCCCTTGCGTTAAACTCGAGTTTCCACTTATTTTTACCGTCAGTGGATTCGCAAAATATTGATAGTGTGCCTACTTCTGTTAAATATAAATGTAGTGTTACCGGTACGAGAGCACCGGCATTTTCCTCCGCCGGCAGGGTAGTCTCAACAGGAGATAACTCCTCTATTTCACCGCTAATCCATTCATCCACAATAGCCCCCACAGTGTCGTCTCTTCTTACTGTTGAGCTGAAAAACCTGAATTTCACATGCTCTCCGACTACCAGGCCAAATTCCTGCCCCGGCACCCTCACATCTGTTCCCTCCTCCATCCCTATCGGACACACACACAGTGCCTTAACCGGGGGCTCCATACCGGGCACTGCCGGCATTGCCGCCTCTAACCCTATGTAATATGAGCGGCCGGCTCCACCCCTTACCCTGATTCCATTACCGCGCTTTGTATAACCGTAACAGGATGCTCCCTGAGAAACCGCTAAGTCAGGCTCCGTCCCCTCAAGAACGGTAATCGTCTCCCCCTCAGGTAACTCCAGCCAGCCGCATATTATCTTAATAAGTCTCTCCCTCACAGCAGCAGCTTTTGTAACTCCTCCGTTGAAGAGAATCTTAGTCGGTTTAATAAACCCTCCGTCCTGATGTGCATGGCGGCTCAAAAACTTAGCCAGATGCCTGGTCACTGCTGAATCAGATGCATAATTAAGGCCGATTTCCTTAAAACCTGATGAGCGTTTTTCAACAGGCATCTCATCAATTGTGATAAAAGGAAAAAAACCATCTAAAATCGCCGTTTCAAGGTCTCCACGGCTGAGCTCCGTCTCTATTGTACCTCCAATAACCGACCTGCCCCTTCCCAACACCGATATCTTATAGCTTTCCTCCGCCTCAGCATTGTTTAGCATGATCTCCTTTGCTTGCCGTGCACCGTGAACTAATCCCAACATCTGATAGTTATCCAGGCTGACGCCGCGGGCGGAAAATTTCTTTTTTAATATGAAAGCTAACATCAAATCCATATTATCGCCGCCCAGAAGAATATGCTCCCCAACCGCTATCCTGTGAAGGGACAGCTCCCCTCCCTCTTGCTGTACCTCTATCAAGGTGAAATCCGTCGTGCCGCCCCCTATATCACAAACCAGCACAATATCACCCACTTTCAGGGTTTTGCGCCAGATATCCATGTGTTTGTTAAGCCAAAAGTAAAAGGCTGACAGGGGTTCCTCCACAAGGGTTACATTATTTAAGCCGGAGATTTCCGCTGCCTTTACTGTAAATTCCCGGGATGCGGCATCAAAAGACGCCGGCACCGTCAGATAAATGTCCTGAGCACTTAATTGACTGGTTTTACCAAAATGTGCATCCCATGCCGCCCTTATGTGAGACAGATACCTCGATGATGCCTCAAGCGGCGATAACTTTTGCACATCTTCAGGGGAACCCCACGGAAGAATCGGCGATGTTCTGTCCACAGCTGCATGACAAAGCCACGACTTGGCTGAGGATATCAACCGGTTTGGCAATTGTGCTCCCCTCTTGCCGGCATATACACCGGCAACCGCATCGGTTGGGCTGCCCCATGGCAGAGCAAAGCTGGTTTCAGGTTTTTCCGACTCTGTTGGAATGTACAGAAATGACGGAAGCATCATAAATTTTTCCACCACACCTATTTCAGTTATCTGTGGAATCTCAAATACTACAGGTGCCGGATTGGGATCCTCCGTATCAATGTAAGCTACCACTGTGTTAGTAGTTCCAAGGTCTATACCCACAATGTACCTGGACTTTGTCATAGTTTACTACCTCGCTTACGTTTTATAAAAAACGTATTTCTTATACACACTGTCGATACCTTATAATATTTCTACCTCTGCCGGCTCTATGACAAACTGGTCTCTGCCCTTTAGGAGTTCAGGCAATTTGTTCTCGGCAAGACGCCATCCTGGATGTATAACTCTGCCTGAAAAAGGTGGATTTGTCCCAGCGTTGCCCGTCAATGTAATAGTGGAAGGGTCAAAACCGGATGAAACTGTAACTCTGTGTCCCTCCATCTGCTCCATTATGGGTTCCACTCTGAGATACTCGACCAGGGCTTCTTTGCAGCCGCGATGAATGCTCCGCACTGCCTGTCCTATTTGCGAGTCTGTGAAGTCGCTGATATCCTCCTGCAGGAAGTCAATGAGACGCCCCTTTTTCTGCAACACTGAAAGCACCTGCGCAACCTTTGCATCACAGGCCGGCAGAGCCGCCTGCTGTGGATGCTGTTGTACCTCTTCAGCGCCCCGCGATATCGTTGTGTTAAGAAAAAACATGACCGCTGCATAAACAACTACGGATGTCAGCACAGCGGCAATTGCAGATACGATAACAATAATTTTAGTGCTTTCAATTTTCAAGCCGGCAACAAGAAGTAACGTGGAAATTATACATACTGTGATAATTAAAGTTGTGATTCCTAAGAGTCCTGCTTTATTTGTTATTTGGTTTCCCATATAGGGACCTCCTTACAGTGCAAAGAATTTTTCCATGATTAAGGTATAAATCATAAATGAAAAAGCTCCGTTTTGTCAATCACTTATACCAAGTTGCATTCAGAAGTAAACACAGGCGGCTGGGAGAAGGGGACGCCTACCCTTTAGGGGAGGCGTCAAGGAGATTTCGACTATGCCAACAAAGTTAGACGATTGAATGCAACTTGGTATTAGTAGTGATTAGTTACAAGCATTTTCCATATCCCAAACACTGTGGAGCCATCTGTAAGCCTGCTCCAACAGAGAGGATATAGCCTGTGCCACACTTTTTATAATAGTTCCGCAGCCCTGTGAATCAAACTAAACTATAAGACGAAAGAACCTCTTTTAGTTTATCCCTGTTGGGCTTTGACATCTCACAGAGGGGCAGTCTGAACTCCTCCTGTATCTTACCCATCATGGCAAGCGATGTTTTTACCGGTATCGGGTTGGTTTCTATAAACATGGCGGCATTTAATATGTCAAGTTTGTAGTGTACGGCAAGGGCATCGGCAATGTTGCCGCTTTCAATTGCAGCACACATCGAGGCCACCTCCTTAGGCATGACGTTTGCGGATACCGATATTACCCCCTTACCGCCAAGCATCATAAGTGCAAAGGTTGTGAAGTCATCGCCTGATATTACAGTTATCTTATCCCCACAAAGCCTGATTACCTCGCTTACTTGTCTCATATCACCGGAGGCTTCCTTGATTGCTACGATGTTTTTAATCTCAGCAAGCCTTGCCACAGTCTGTGGCAGCATATTCAGAGCGGTCCTGCCGGGAACATTATACAGAACTATTGGAATATCAACTGCCTCGGCTACCGCCTTATAGTGGCGATACAGACCTTCCTGAGAGGGTTTGTTATAATATGGGCAGACCAGCAAAGAGGCGTCTGCGCCAAGTTTCTGAGCCTCTTTGGTCATTTTAATGGTTTCCTCGGTGGCGTTTGCCCCCGTGCCGGCTATTACGGGAACTTTTTTGTTAGCAGCTTCAATTGCCGCCTGTATAACACGGTAGTGCTCGTCATACTCAAGCGTGGCCGACTCCCCTGTGGTTCCGCAGGGTACTATTGCCGATGTGCCTTCTTTTATATGCCACTGAATTAAATCACCATACGCTTTTTCATCAAATTTACCGTTTTTAAACGGTGTTACTATCGCAACAATTGATCCTTTAAACATACCCATTTCCTCCTGTTATTTATCAATAAATTCCAATATTTCAATATCAATCTCACCTGTAAAGACGGTGACGGCAGGGCCTGTCATCTGGACAATATTATTGTCACACCACGATATGTCCAGATCGCCGCCCTTTAAGTGTACTCTTACTTTTCTGTCTGTTAATCTTTTATGGGCGGCGGCTACAACTGATGCACATGCCCCTGTACCGCATGCAAGTGTTTCCCCCGAGCCGCGCTCCCACACCCGCATTTTTATCTCACCTCTGTTTAGCACCTCTATAAATTCAACATTGGTTCGTTTTGGGAAAAACTTGTTAGTCTCTATTGAACGGCCCACTGACTCAACCGGATAGGAGTCCACATTATCAACAAAAATAACGGCGTGCGGGTTACCCATGGATACGCAGGTTATATTAAACACCATATCGTTGCCCTCAAGCGGGTAGTCAACAATATTGCCGTCCATATTAACAGGAATCTTCCTACCGTCAAGCTCAGGCGCTCCCATATCAACGATGACAAGCCCGCCGGCTTTCAGCGGCCTTATGATCCCGGCAAGGGTTTTAATACTTAGCATCTCAGCGTTTGAATGACCTTCATCCCATATATACTTTGCAAGACATCTGATGCCGTTTCCGCACATCTCAATCTCCGAGCCGTCGGCATTAAAAATCTGCATAGAAAAGCCGGCATTGTCTGCTTTAGAAAGTAGAAGGATTTGGTCTGCACCTATGCCAAAGTGTCTGTTGCATAGCTTCTTTGCTAAGGTGCTCCATTGCAGATGTGGGATATTATGAAGCTGCGTATCGGCTATTAAATCAAACAGCACGAAATCATTCCCGAGCCCGTGCATTTTTGTAAATTTAACTTTCATACTCAGCACACCATAATTTTATTTTAAAAAGTCCGGGATATTCTCACCGCGGATAATGTCCTCATATGTTTCCCTTTGGCGTATAAGGTAGGGTTGATTGTCTTTTACCATAACCTCGGCGGCCCTGGGTCTGCTGTTGTAGTTGGAACTCATGGAGGAGCCGTAGGCCCCGGCACTCATAACAGCGGCAAGCTCGCCGGGCTCAAAACCCGGAATTTCCCTGTCTTTACCCACAAAATCACTGGATTCGCATATAGGGCCCACTATATCGGCAAATACGTTTTTTCGTTTCGTTTTTTTTACCGGCATGATGTGATGATAAGCGCCGTACATGGCGGGTCTCATAAGGTCGTTCATGCCGGTATCTACAATTACAAAATCCCTGTCGGCGCCTTTTTTAACATATAACACTTTCGTTAAGAGAATCCCTGCGTTTCCGACAAGTGTGCGTCCGGGCTCCATGATAATGGTAATATCCCGTCCGGCAACAATTGGGATCACCTTTTTGGCCAGGTCCTCAGGATGCGGCGGTACCTCATCCAGGTACTGAATACCAAGGCCGCCCCCTATATCAAGATATTTAATGCCTATCCCTGCTGCTTTCAGTTGGTCTATAAGAACCACTATCCTGTTTAGCGCATCAAGAAACGGTGTTATATTAATAATCTGAGAGCCGATATGTTTGTGGATACCCACAATCTCTATGTTTTTAAGTTTAGACGCCAGTTTATAAAACTCAAGGGCGCCCTCATATGGAATTCCAAACTTGTTTTTCTTTAACCCTGTCGATATGTAGGGATGTGTCTGAGGGTTAATGTCAGGGTTTATTCGCAGTGCCACCCTTGCACGCTTACCCAGGTGGGAGGCAACCCTGTCAATTACGGCAAGCTCCTGTTCGGATTCCACATTAAACATTAAGATGTTTTCATTTAGGGCATACGCTATTTCATCTTCTTTTTTGCCTACTCCGGCATAGACGATTTTTTCCGGGGAAATCCCGGCCCCTCTGGCACGGAATAACTCGCCCCCTGAGACAATATCCGCCCCGCCGCCCTCTTTGGCAAAGAGCTTAAGAATTGCTGCATTGGAATTTGCCTTAAGGGCAAAGCAAATTATATGTGGAAAATCCTTAAAAGATTCATCATATGCCTTAAAATGCCTCAGCAGCGTTTTATAGCTATAAACATACAGGGGAGTTCCATAAGCTGCCGCCAACGTCTCAACCGGGACGTCCTCTGCATGTAGGCGGCCATCTTTGTAAGTAAAGTAATGCAATTTTTAACCCTCGCTTTCTCTGCTATAGTACTAAATGTTTCCTGTTAAGAGTATAATATAGAATATTCCTGCCAAAAGGGCAAGAGCAAAATTATTGCGGTATGTTCTAATAAATCGGTGTTTTAACGCACGGTAAAAAAACTTTACATGTGCTATAATTTAACATGACTTAACGGACCTCAACAACGGAGTTTTATAACATGATAAGTGAAGAGTTGGATGACAAAATAAAGACAATACGGAATAAGCTCTCATTTGTGGAAAACCTCAGGAAATCCCTGAAAGACCGCGTTGAAAGCAACATAACGTCTCTGTTTGAGAGCAATATAGACCTTCAGGAGCGGGTCTATCAGCGCACTGTAGAGCTGGATAACATAAATAAAAAACTTCACCAGGAGATAGCCGAACGTAAATTAATAGAAGAGGCTTTAATATTAAGTGAGGCCCGCTACAAGAGTATAGTCGGTGCAATTACTGATTATATTTACACCGTAGAGGTGCAGGCAGGGGCGGCGGTGTCAACCACTCACGGGCCGGGCTGTATTGCCGTAACCGGCTATACGACCGAGGAGTATGAGAGGGACCCGTTTTTGTGGTATCAGATGATACATCCTGAGGACCGCCACACAGTCATGGAGACAAACAGACGAGTCCTCAACGGAGAGACAATCCCCTCCATAGAGCACCGGATAATCAACAAAGACGGTACAGTCCGGTGGGTTAGAAACACCATAGTCCCACGCCACAGTAAAGACGGTACACTTATTGCCTATGACGGTCTTATTTCAGATATAACCGAACATCGCCGTGCCGATGAGGCTCTGAAACTCAGTGAGAACCGCTACAAACGTCTGCTAAATGCCACCACCGATTACATATACACTGTGGATGTTGTTGATGGGCGTGCAGTATCCACAGCCCACGGGCCGGGCTGTGTTGCCGTAACCGGATACACTTCCGAGGACTATCGGCGGGATCCGTTTCTGTGGTATCAGATGATACACCCCGAGGACCGCCACTGGGCTTCCACTATGGCTGAAAAAGTGCTAAGAGGTGAGCAGGTTCAATCCGTAGAACACAGAATCGTTCACAAAGACGGCACTATCCGATGGGTCAGAAACACCCCTGTGCCACGGCACAGCAAAGAGGGCACCCTCATAGCCTATGACGGCCTCATAACGGATATAACGGAAAGAAAACTTGCCGAGGAGGCTCTCAGAAAAAATAAAGAACAACTTGCCGATTTCTTTGATAACGCCTACGATATGATTCTGATTGTTGACATGGAAGGCAGCTTTAAATACGTCAACCTCTCATGGCTGCAAACCCTCGGTTATGATGCGGCGGAAGTCCAAACTCTTAACATGTCGGAAATAATTCATCCTGATTACCTCAGGGAATACGAAAGTGTACTTCACGAGATTCTGACCACAGGGCACGCAAATAAGTTTGAAACAGTGTTTATTACAAAACAAGGCCGCCATATATCGGTTCTCGGAAGTGTAAGCTATAGTTACGAGCAAGGAAAGCCCTCCGCTGCACGCGGGATTTTCCACGATCTAACGGAAATAAAAAAAGCTGAGGATACTCTTAAACGCCTCAATGACGACTTAGAGCTCAGGGTAAAGGAACGTACAGCCCAACTCTACCATGCTGCCTCATACTTAGAAAGTGTCCTCACCTCCCTTACCGACGCTCTGTTTGTTATAAATGCCACTTTTACAATCAGACGGGTTAACTCTGCCGCTTGTCTTATGCTGGGGTACAAGGAAAAGGAACTCGTCGGAAAAAATATAAAAAGCATTTTCACGGAAGATCTGGAGTCTGTCATACAGGAGGTACAAATACAGGAAAAGGCAAAGGACGTGTTTATGTCCGTTAAGACAAAAACCGGACAGACCATTCCCGCCCTGGTAAACCTCTCCAGATTAGGCAAAAAAAGTGATGAAACCATTATTGTGCTCCACGACATGACGGAGATAAAAAAACTTGAGGATGAAACCCAGCGAATACAGTTAAAAATGCTGGCAGCCTCAAAGATGGCAACCCTCGGAGAGATTGCTACAGGCATAGCCCACGAAATAAATCAACCCCTGACATACATAAGCAGCTTTATTCAGGGCTTGCTGCTGGATATAAGAAAACAGCGGCTTGACGAAAAGGAAATCCAAAAGGACGCTGCCACAGCCTACAAACAGGTTGGAAGAATCGTTGATATAATCCAGCACCTCAGAACCTTTGGCCGCAGGGACGACCTTGAGCTGACGCCGGTAAACATTGAAACTGTACTCTACAACACCATGCTGCTTATGGGCGAGAGAATACGCCTTAAAAACATTAAACTTCAGAGAGTTGTAGAAAGTGAGCTGTCCTATGTAATGGGCAGCGCAAACCAGCTTGAACAGGTTTTTATCAATCTTCTACAAAATGCCATGGATGCTTTCCCTAAAAATGCCGCTAATGCTTCCATCAAAGTCAACATATTCCTTTCAGAAGACCGTAAATGGGTGGTTACCAAAATTTCCGATAATGCAACGGGCATAGATGCCGAGAATCTGGATAAAATCTTTGAACCCTTTTTTACCACTAAGGAGGTAGGTAAAGGCACAGGCCTGGGCCTTTCCATAGTCTATGGAATAATAAGCGAACACAACGGAACAATCACATGCGATTCCGTAAAAAACAAGGGAACGGTTTTTACCATTAAAATCCCTGCGGTTGAGGAAACTGTTGGAAGGTAAAACACCCATGGCTGAAATAAATACAACTGAACCGGAGGGAGTCAGGATTCTGGTGCTGGATGACGAACAGGTTGTTGTAGAGGCTATTAAGAGACATTTAAAAGATTCCGGATATCAAATCCACTCGGCAAAAAACGGCAAGGAGGGTCTCAGGTTATTCTATAAAATTAAACCCATACTGGTAATTCTCGACTTAAAGATGCCTGTTATGGATGGTATAGAGTTTTTAGAATATTTGCAGCTTACCCCTGAAGACCCTGCGTCGGTAATCGTTCTTACCGGCCACGGCAGTGATGAGGACATGCAGAGGTGCTTTGAGCTGGGAATCGGAGCCTTTTTACATAAGCCGTTTAACCTCTATGAGCTTAAGGGGCTTGTGAAACACTCCATATCTCTGAAACAGGTTGAACAAAACCTAAAAAGAGAGCTAAGTGTGCGTACTAAGATGGAGGAGGAGCTCCGCAAGTACCGGTACCATCTGGAAGAGCTTGTGAAAAAGCGCACCTCGGAGCTGCAACAGACCAATGAAAAACTCCGAATTGAAATTGATGAACGAACAAAGGCGGAGGAGAAAATCAGCCACTCACTCAGGGAAAAAGAAGTTCTCCTTAAAGAAGTCCACCACAGGGTAAAAAATAACCTGCAGATAGTGTCATCCCTGCTTGATTTACAGTCAAAGTACATAGAGAGCAGGGAACTTCTGGAGATGTTTAAAGACAGCCAGAACCGCCTTAAAACCATGGCCTTAATACATGAGAAATTATACCAGTCCGAGGACCTTTCCATTATAAACTTTTCAAGGTATGTTCCAAGCCTGCTGAATCATCTGTACCAGTCGTATAATCTAAGCGCCTCCGTCATATCTCTGGATACCGATATAGATGATATTTCCATAGGGGTGGATACGGCTGTGCCGTGCGGGTTAATAATAAATGAGCTTGTATCAAATTCACTTAAGTATGCCTTCAGCGACGGCAGAGAAGGACTTCTTAGTGTTTATCTGAAGAGGTCTCCTGATGATTACTACTCTCTGACAATAGCAGACAATGGTGTGGGGCTGCCACAGGGGTATGACTTTAAAAGTGTCAAGTCCCTGGGTCTGAGGCTTGTTTATGCCCTTGTGGTGGATCAGTTGGAGGGCTTCATAGATTACGATGGATGTGCCGGAGCTAAATATTTGATAAAATTTAAGGAATTAAAATATGATAAGAGGAGATAGATGATTCAAAAGAAAGAGGAGACAGACAATGCTTGATAATCTCGATAGTTTTTCACATTCTAAGATTCTGGTTGTGGAGGACGAAAGTATTGTAGCCATGAACATATGCGACCGGTTGAAAGATCTCGGTTACGAGGTTGTAGATGTTGTCTCAACAGGGGCTGATGCTCTGAGGAGAGCCGATGAGCTTGACCCCGACCTTGTGCTCATGGACATTGTGTTGAAGGGCGACATGGACGGAGTGGAGACAGCCGAAAAAATTCGCAGCTCTTTTGACATACCGGTGATATTTCTTACTGCATACTCGGACAACGATACGCTGAGACGGGCCAAAATAACAGAACCTTACGGCTACATTCTTAAACCATTTGAACAGAGGGAGCTTTTAATCGGTATCGAAATAGCAGTATATAAGCACAACCTTGAGAGAAAATTAAAGGCTAGTGAAAACTGGCTGCTGGCAACACTGAAACTCATGTCGGCAGCCCTTATAACTACGGACATAAACGGCACAGTCACGTTTATGAATGCCGAGGCCTCCTCAATAACCGGCTGGACTATGAAAGAGGCGATAGGGGGGGATATATCCTGGATTTTCAATGTAGCACCTGAGGAGCCTGTAAAGAAAGTTCTCCAGGAGGGCATGGTTATTTCAAAAAACAGCTTACTAACTAATAAAAAGGGGCTGCAACACAAGATAGACTTCAGCGCTATTTCAATAACCGATGAGACAAGAAAAAACATGGGAGTGGCAATACTAATTCATAACGCAGGTGATGATTAAAAAAATTTTTTAATCAGGTTAAAGTTTCAAAAAATTTAACCGATAAGAGAAATGATAAGCATAGTAACGGCAAGGGGGGTGAGTAAAATGGCAGTAAATAATGTGGGTAATCAGACGGTAGGAGTAACACAGAGCAAAGTAAATGCTTCAGGGCAAGCGGCACAAGAGACCAAGCGTCAGGAAGAGTTAAAAAGCGAAAAAGACCAGAATTCGCAGAAGGCTAACGCTGCGGCGGTTGTAAACATCTCAAATGCGGCAAAGGCGGCAAATGCAGGCACTAAGGTGCAATCCGGCAAGGAAGAAAGCTCAGCAACGGAGGCAGCCGGCGGAGCAGCGGTTGTAAATCTATCTAAAGAGGCGAGGAACGCTCAGGCAAATGCAGCGACACCCGCTAAGAAACCTGAAAAGACAGCTCAGAGCGTGCAGTCTTCAATTTCAGGATAACAGGCTATGTAGGCAAGGGGCAGGCGTCCACATGGTGATATCATGTGGAGCAGTTACTGGTTAGGTGCCCGTGGACGCCGCAGTTGTGTGTAAAAATAGCCTTTTTGTCAGGGACGGCAACGATGGAGATAAGGAAATTTAGTACCAACATACCGGTTTTTTCTCACCCTGCAGGTGACAGAGGGACTGAGAAAGCGCAGAACCGCCAAAAGACTCCGGAAACGGATAAAGTTACCATAATGCGTGGTAACGACAACAGCCCGCTTGATGCCGGGGAAACCACTGAGAGTAAGCTTATGGCCGCCACCGGAAATATCAAAGATTCAGAGGATGCCTTAACAATAGCAAAGCAAGCTGAAAGCGGCAATAGTGAAAATGACAAAGAACAGACACATGCCTTGCCGGATACCAAAGGTAAGGCGTATTTTGCTGTAGATGACAAAAAAAATGTCGTAATCAAGGTGGAAGATTCAAAGGGTAATGTTGTCAGGCAGATACCGCCGGAGGATTACATTAAAATGTCTGAGACTCTCAGGGAACTAACAAACAATCTATTCCATACAACAGCCTGATATATTAAGCCGCTAACGGCATCGTAATATTCCCTGCAGACTCTCCGGCTGTCTTTTTTTTATTTCATTTAAACAGAAACAAAACTGTGTTTTTTTGTTATAATATTTTTACTGTGTTATCATACCAAGCTGCAATTAGAAGTATAGCAAGGCGGCTGAGAGCCGGCGACGCCTCCCCTTACAGGGGATTCCCCATTAGGGGAGAGTACGCCCCGGAACTTGTGACGATGCCAACAAAGTTAATCGAATGAATGCAACTTGGTATTAGACGAATGAATGCAGCTTGGTATCAGGCGGTAACGTGATTTTATAGGATTAAAAGAGGAGTACAGATGTCACCGGAGAGAGAGACAAACGGCCATACAGCGGCAAACATGAGTCGGCTGATAGGGACTATCGGCACCAAAGGTGTTGACGATACAATTTCTATAAGCGGCAATAGTGCAGACTGTAGTTTATTAGATGCTATTTTAGACATAGTAGGCGCTCTTGTGCTGGTTTCAGACATAAACGGCACACTTGTACGTTCCAATAAAACATGTGAGCTCACCACAGAGTATTGCTCTGAAGAGCTGAATGGAAAATGTATCTGGGATTTTTTGGTAAAAAAGGAGGATGTAAATCAATTTAAGGCAAATTTTGCAAAAATACTGGAGGGACAATACCCTCTTTGTTTTGAGAATTTCCTGGTTGGCAAAAGTGGTTCATACAGATTGATAGCATGGTCAAACACTGCCATGTTAAACGATAAGGGCCGAATTGAATACATAGTATTAACCGGAATAGACATTACAGAAAGAAAAATAGCAGAGCAGCGCCTTCAATACCTTGCTCATTTCGACTCCCTCACAGACCTGCCCAACAGAACGCTCTTTTATGACAGATTGAGCCACACGCTTGGACACTCACGCAGGTACAACCAGATGTTTGCCCTATTGTTTTTAGACCTTGACGGCTTTAAGTACGTTAACGACACACTGGGACACGACATGGGAGATTTACTTCTGAAAAAAGCCGCTAAGAAACTTCCTGTCTGTGTCAGAGACACCGACACCGTAGCCCACGTGGGCGGTGATGAGTTTGTTATCATTTTACCGTTTATAAAAAAAACGCAGGATGCCGCCTTAGTGGCTGAGAAAATCATTGAATCTATCTCTGAACCCTATTACCTGGACGGACATGAATGCTTTGTCGGCGCAAGCATCGGTATAAGCATTTATCCTACAGATGGAGATGACATAGACACACTTTTGAAAAATTCCGACATCGCCATGTATCAGGCTAAAGAAAAGGGTAGGAATAACTACCAATTCTTCAACTCCGAAATGAACACAAAAGCTCTGAGGCGTCTTAAACTTGAAAACAATTTAAGAAAAGCTTTGGAAAGGGATGAATTTGTCCTTTACTACCAACCTAAGATAAACCTCTCAACCGGCAAGGTGTGTGCCGTTGAGGCGTTAATTCGATGGGTAAACCCCCAATACGGTTTAATATCTCCACTGGAGTTTATTCCTCTTGCTGAAGAGACAGGCTTAATTATACCAATAGGGGAGTGGGTATTGAGGACGGCCTGCAGGGAAAGTGTACAGTGGCAGAGGGCGGGCGGTGTTGCTCTTGTCATGGCGGTAAATCTGTCGGCCAGGCAGTTCAAATCTGAAGACTTTATAAAAACAATAGAGGATGTTCTCTCTGATACCCAATTAAGACCGGAACTGCTCGAACTGGAGTTGACTGAGAGCATAGTTATGGAGGATGCGGAGAGGACTATAAAGATTCTTCGCAGTGTCAGAGATAAGGGCATACATATAGCTATTGATGATTTCGGTATGGGGTATTCCTCGTTGAGTTATTTAAAGAGATTTCCAATATGCCGCCTTAAAATAGATAAATCATTTGTGAGAGATATTACGACAGACCCTGATGATGAAGCAATCTCTACGGCCATAATAGCTATGGCTCACAGCCTTAAGCTTGATGTCACAGCGGAGGGTGTTGAAACCCTTGAGCAATTGGAATTTTTGCGGGCACTTAAATGCGATGAGGCACAGGGTTATCTTTTCTCAAGACCGGTACCATCAAAGGATTTCCTGGAGTTTCTTAATAACACAGGTAGTTTTTAGTTGCAGTTATTCCGACATACGTTTTATATCAAGTAGTCTTCTTTCGTCTAACTTTGTTGGCTTCGTCTAAGGCTCCTTGACGTACGCTCCGGGAATCCCCTGTGAGGGGAGGTGTCGCTTTCTCCCAGCCGCCTCGTTACTCTTTTGACTGCTACTTGGTATAAGTACGTCCCCTGAGCTTTTGACAAAGCCGACGAGGTTGGACCATTGAATGCAACTTGAGACTGTTGCATAATGTCATTTTAGACAGAAAATTAAGCAATCATAAATATAATATTGTGGAAAAACAATGAGATAGCAAGAGCAAAATTAATAAAAACAGTGTGAAAACTGATTTTTGCAACGGTCTCAACTTGGGCATAAATTAATTAGAAAAATCCAAGTTTGTTGGGGTTATAGCTTACCATGACGTTTTTTGTCTGCTGGTAATGCTCTAGCATCATCTTGTGCGACTCACGTCCGATACCGGACATCTTATAGCCACCAAATGCTGCATGAGCTGGATAGACATGGTAGCAGTTTACCCATACTCTTCCGGCTTGTACTGAGCGTGCCATGCGGTAGGCTCTGTTAGTATCACGTGTCCAAACGCCTGCACCGAGGCCATAGAGCGTATTGTTGGCAATGGAAAGTGCCTCATCCTCGTCTCTGAAAGTCGTTACCGCCAACACCGGCCCGAAAATCTCCTCCTGAAAAATCCGCATAAAATTGCTGCCCTTAAACACCGTGGGTTGAATATAATAGCCTCCGTTTAAATCGCCTTCCATGTCTTTTTTACCGCCGCCTACAAGTATCTGAGCACCTTCCTGCTTGCCTACGTCTAAGTAATTGAGTATTTTATCCATTTGTTCAAGCGAGGCCTGGGCGCCTATCATGGTATCGGTGTCGAGTGGATTACCTTGTTTAGCCTGCTTGACACGCTTAAGTGCCCTTTCCATAAACCGATCATAGATGGACTCTTGTATCAATGCCCTCGAGGGACACGTACAGACCTCACCCTGATTGAATAGGTATAGTGCAAAACCTTCCAACGCCTTGTCAAATAGTTCGTCATCTTTTAAGCATATATCTTCAAAAAAAATGTTGGGGGATTTGCCGCCAAGCTCAAGCGTAACGGGAATGATATTTTGGGATGTATACTGAAGTATCAGTCTGCCTGTGGTAGTCTCGCCTGTGAAGGCAATCTTTGCTACACGGCTGCTCGATGCCAGCGGTTTTCCCGCCTCGATACCTAAGCCGTTTACGACGTTTACAACACCCGGCGGCAGAATATCCTGCAACAATTCCATCATAATCAGTATCGAAATGGGTGTTTGTTCGGCGGGCTTAAGCACCACACAGTTGCCTGCAGCTAATGCCGGCGACAGTTTCCATGCGGCCATAAGCAGTGGAAAGTTCCATGGGATTATCTGCCCGACTACACCTAGCGGTTCATGAAAGTGGTATGCCACGGTGTCGTGCGATATCTCACTTATTCCACCCTCTTGTGCGCGTATACAACTGGCAAAATAACGAAAATGGTCTATCGACAGCGGCAGGTCTGCGGCCAGGGTCTCTCGTATCGGTTTTCCGTTGTCCCAGGTTTCGGCATAAGCAAGCATCTGAAGGTTTGCCTCCAGACGATCGGCTATTTTGTACAGCAAATCGGCTCTTTGAGCCGCCGGTGTTCTACCCCATGTTGCAAAAGAAGCATGGGCGGCGTCTAGGGCGGCATCGATGTCTTTAGCATTTGAACGGGGGAATTCACAGTACGGTTTTCCGTCAACCGGTGAGATGTTTTCAAGGTATTTGTTGTCAATAGGTGCACACCACTTGCCACCTATTATATTTTCATATCTCTTTTTGAACGTAACTGGGGCGCCTTCATTGCCTGGTTTAGGATAGATCATTTTACACCTCGCTTTGGATGTCGCTTTGGTTATGCCGAAGCGTTCCTGATATTCTTTGATTGTGATTATTATAGCAAACAGAATAAATATTTTCCAGAAAAAATATTTTTGCTATGCCATGTAGAAAAACTGAGCAAATTGAATAATTTTAAATGGTCATTATTCAGTAATTTTAGTATAAAATCGTAAATACTTGGAAAAGTTAATCTGTTTTATGATATAATTTTGCAGGTGCAGTTTTTATTATGAAATTATAAATTATCTTTAATCAAGTACTTTTAGGGGGGGCTATGAAAGCAATGGTATTGGAGGAATTCGGCAAGATTATGCCGATTAGGGAAGTGCCGGAACCTAATCTAAGTGCCGACGACAGTGCAATCGTAAAAGTGGAAGCCAACGGTATTTGTAGAAGCGACTGGCATTGGTGGATGCGCGATTGGGGCTGGATAGGGCTTGAACCGCAACTGCCGCGTATACTTGGGCATGAATTCTGTGGAGTGGTTGAACAGACCGGTAAGGCCGTCAAACATTTCAAAAAAGGCGATCACGTAATCGTACCCTTTACCAACGGTGATGGGGATTTCAACTGTCCTTCATGTATGTCCGGTAAAAACCATATCTGTGACAACATAAAAATAATAGGCTCCATGTGTGATGGAGGATACGGCAGGTATGTAAACATTACACATGCCGATTACAATCTGGTCAAACTGCCGGAGCGATTTGAGTTTTTTGAGGCCAGTGTACTTGGCTGTAGATATATGACATCGTACCACGGCGTTGTAAGCCGTGCCTGTATCAAACCTGGAGAGTCGTTTGTCGTCTATGGTGCAGGTGGAATAGGCATGTCGGCCATACAGGTTGCAAGTGCAATGGGAGCGTTTGTCGTAGTGGTCGATATATCGGACAAGAAGCTGGAGATGGCTAAAAGTATTGGTGGTCACGCAGTGGTCAATGCCACAAGGACAAACCCTGTGGAGGCGGTTATGGAGATAACTAAAGGTGGGGCGGACTTGTCTCTGGATGCTCTTGGCGAGCCCAATACATGCCGAAACGGAATCCTGAGCCTGAAAAAGGGTGGGCGTCACCTTCAGATAGGGCTTACCACGCAAAAGGACGAAGGCAACGTATCACTACCCATAGACCTCATGATAGCCAAGGAAAACTCACTTATAGCCAGTATAGGAATGCCTAAATCCGAATATGCTGCAATGTTAAGGCATATAGACAACCTTGGCATTAGCCCTGCGAAACTTATAACTAAGAGGGTTTCAATAGAAGAGGCTCCGCAGATTATTAGTTCAATGGCGGACTACAAGACAATCGGTATGAATGTAGTGGACCGATGGTAAGTGGTAAAATCGACCAATCATCAACTGAAAGTTGAGCCGGCAAGATGCTTAACCATTCCGTTAAGTGTAAGACGTCAAGATTGATTTTAGAGCCGGCTCACAGTGGAGGTTGGCTTCACTGTTTTTCTAACAAAGTGTAACCATTTGTTATATATAGACAAATTGTGTACAATCAAAAAATGGTACGGTAATTGATTAATTGAAAATGCTTGACCATTAATATCACTATCGGCTGGTATATCATTGATGATATTAAGCGATAGTTGAAAGCGGTTGCTATTACTAAAGGGGATTTCTTTAAAGTAACGCTAACGCAGTTTTTAGAGGGGAGTTTTGTTACAGCATGGATTAATAAAGTAATCGAATTATGATCGAAATACATGGATATGAGATAACTGCTGAAATATGTACTTCAAATCGTACGGTATTTTACCGAGGTGTTTCTAAAGCAGATAAAAAACCCGTTGTAATGAAGTTGCTCAAAGACAAATTCCCACACGCCAATCACCTTGCTAAACTAAGACAGGAGTATGGCATAGGTATGCAATTTGACGACGAGCGCATAGTAAAGTATTATGCAATACAGCAATATCAGCATAGCCTTTGCCTTGTCATGGAGGACTTCGGTGCAGTCGGACTCGATAAACTGATACCACCTAAGGGATTCGATGTCGAGGACTTTCTTGATATATCCATACAGCTTGCACAGGGATTGAGGATTATACATGACATGAAGGTTATACACAAGGGTATTGAACCGGCCAATATACTGATGAATCCTGATAATAAAATTGTTAAATATGCTGACTTCGGTATTTCCTCAAGACTTGAGGCGGAAATGGCCAGAGATTTGAGTTTTGACATGCTGCAAGGAAACCTTGCCTACATATCACCCGAACAGACCGGAAGGATGAACCGGTCGGTGGATTACCGTACGGATTTCTACTCGTTGGGTGTAACGTTTTACGAGATGTTGGCAGGGGCACCTCCATTTAAGGCCGATGATGCGCTTAACTACATTCACTTTCATATAGCCAAGGCAGCGCCGTTGCTTAGCGACGTTCGTACTGATGTACCGGAGGTAATATCTATAATAATTTCTAGGCTGCTTTCTAAAAACGCTGAAGATCGATACCAAAATGCCGTCGGGTTGGAAAAGGACCTCGACAAATGCCGCCATGAAATTCGAACCACCGGAGATGTCAGAATATTTCAAATCGGATTGCACGATTTTTCAGACCGGCTGCATATTACGCAAAGGTTGTACGGTAGGCATGAGGAAATCTCTATGCTCAACGGCGCATTTGAGTGTGCAGCAGATGGCGGCTCTGAGTTTATCGTCTTATCCGGTTACTCCGGAGTAGGTAAATCAGCATTGGTCTATGAGCTCCAGAAGTCTGTAACTGCCAAATGGGGATATTTTCTTTCAGGGAAGTTCGACCAACTCGGTAGGGTAACGGCATACGGTGCAATCGTACAGGCATTTGACGGCCTAGTGTCTCAGATACTTGGTGAGAGCAACGAAAAAGTTCAACAGTGGCGGAAAATGATTATTAACGCCCTTGGTCCAAACTGCAGCGTAATCATGGACTTGATACCACGGATGGAACTTATCATAGGCTCCCATGCGCCGGCTCAGGAGCTTGGCCCTGTTGAATCTCTTAATAGATTCAATAGAGTATTTTATAATTTCATAACTACGGTGGCTAAGCCGGAACACCCTGTTGTACTATTTATTGACGACCTTCAGTGGGCGGACATGGCTGGGTTGAATCTTATCGAATTTCTTGCATCAGACAAAGACCTAAGATATGTACTGTTAATTGGTGCATACAGGGACAACGAAGTGGACAGAGCTCATCCTTTGGCGCTGGCTTTAGAAAGGATACGTCAGGTCAAAGGACATATCGATGCCGTCAGACTCAAACCGCTGAGTATCAAAGACACCAACCATCTGATTGCCGATGCTCTAAACGAAGCACAGACAAACACTTTTGCTCTGTCTGAGTTGATTTATAAGAAAACCGAGGGTAACCCCTTTTTCGTAAAATTGTTTCTTCAAACATTGTATAAAGAAGGTGTGCTTAAGTATATAACCGGCTGCGGTTGGCAATGGGACATCGATGAGGTACTTCAAATGCAGGCCACGGATAACGTGGTAAACCTTATGGTACAAAACCTTACAAGTCTTCCGCAGATTACGCTGGATATTCTGAAAACGGCATCTTGCCTTGGAAATTCCTTTGGCATGGACACTCTATCCTTGGTTACACAGCTGGACAATGAAGCCATGCCGGCAGGTTTACATCCCGCAATGAGCATTGGGCTTGTGTTTCAAACCAAGGGCGAACTGCATTTTATACATGACAGGGTACAGGAAGCAGCTTACTCTCTGATTCCCGACATGGAAAAAAAACTTATCCACTTACATATAGGAAGACTACTGCTTAAAAAGGCCTCTGAAGTAGATACAACCGCTACGATATTTGGTTTAATAGAACATCTGAACATCGGGCTTGAGGAAATGAACGATGAGGCCGAAAGGCTTCAGCTTGCAGGTTTGAACCTTCAGGCCGGACATAAAGCCAAAAAGAACGCAGCCTTTCATACAGCGCTACAACTATACACCTCCGGCAAGGCATGTCTGCCTTCAAATTGCTGGCAAAACCACTACCTACTGACTTACATGCTTTACAAAGAACTTGCCGAAGCGCTGTATCTCACAGGAAATTTTGATGACTCAAGACAACTGATAAGTCTGATACTTGAAAACTCCAGGTCTTCGATAGACAAATCCGAATTATACTGCATGTTGATTTACCAGTACTCTGTAACCGCTCAGTACGAAGAGGCCATTGAGGCGGGCAGGCGGGCGCTGGAACTCCTTGGAGTTACCCTGCCGCATCAAGATGTACAGGCAGCCTTAAACGAAGAGATTAGGGATGCCGCTGCTAATTTGGGAGGAAGGAGTATCGGCGCTCTTATCGGCTCCCCTACAATGGCCGACTCTCAACAAGAGGCTGCTCTAAAGGTACTTATGAACATGCAGCCTGCGACCTACATGGTATATCCTGAGCTATATAGCCTGATAGCAATCAAGATGGCCAACATATCGCTTAAGTACGGTCATGTGCCGGAGTCCGCCAAGGCATACGTAACGTATGCAAACATTCTGAGTTCGGTGTTCGGGCGGTACAGGGAGGGGTATGAGTTCTGCCTGTTGGGACTTAAAATGAGCGAAAACTATAACGATATGGTGCAGAAATGCAGGGGATTGTTTATATACATCGCTTTTTTACTTCATTGGACACGACATATAAAAGAGGGAGAGAAACATCTGATAGAGGGATACCAGAGCGGTCTGGAATGCGGAGACTTTCAGTACTCCGGTTATATACTTGGCTTTGGAACGGCAAATCTATTTTATATAGGCACAAGGCTTGATGATTTGAGTCTAAAGCTGTCAAGTTATATGGAGTTTGTAACTAAGGCTAGACATCAGATGCCTATGGACGCCATTGCGGCATTTCAGCTTGCTGTGGCAAACCTAAGAGCGGAGACGCCGGAGAAGTTTTCATTCGACATGAATTCGATGGCGGAAAGCCGATACATCGAAGACTGCCGCAGCCGAAACGTAATAGGCATATGTTATTTCATGATACTAAAGGCTCAGTGTTTATACCTCTACGGGGATTATGGCGGCGCTTTCATCAGTATAGAACAGGCCAGAGAAATACTTGTCTTTATACGTGGCACATGTGCCGCTTCAGAGTACAATTTCTATTATTCCTTAATCCTTGTTGCCCTTTATGACTCTCAAGAGTCTATAGAAATCAAAATGCAGTACATGGAGACGATAAAATCCAACCAACGACAGATGGAGATGTGGGTGGGTAACTGTGGGGAAAATTTCAGACACAAATACCTTATTGTAGAAGCTGAAATCGCCAGAGTTGAAAGTCGCATCAGAGAGGCCATGAATCTTTATGACGAGGCGATACAATCTGCAATGGAAAACAACTTTATCCAAAACGAGGCGCTGGCCAACGAACTGGCCGGCAAGTTCTGGTTGTCGATGGGTAAGATGGATTTTGCAAGGCTTTATCTTGAGGATGCCTACAGGAACTACGAGATATGGGGAGCTAAAAGGAAAACAATGGATATGGAGTCGGCATATCCATTGTTGAAATCTCCTGCTCGGAAGAGCGTTACCAAAGATGATTTTTCATTGTCTTCAACAATGCAGACTTTGGATCTGGCCTCTATTATGAAAGCCTCATACACGATTTCCGGTGAGTTCGATCTGTCGAAACTCCTTAGAAAAATGTTGACTGTTGTTATGGAAAATGCCGGAGCTGAAATAGGGATTTTGATACTTTACAATAATGACGGGCTTTTTGTAGAGGCAAGGGGTGTTGTAGGCAGCCCTGACGTCCAACTACAGTCTATACCCATTGGGCAACAGACCGAATTGATTCTCTGTAATGCCATAGTCCATCACGTAAGTCATACAAGGGAAACAGTGGTTGTTTACGATGCCTCTTCTGACGCAAGATTCATGCAAGATGACCATGTAAAGCAGATGCAACCCAAATCCATACTTGCAATACCGCTTCTTCATAGAGGCACTTTAACTGGTGTCTTATATCTGGAAAACTCTCTTGCGGCAGGTGCTTTTACGGACGATAGAGTGGAAGTCTTGACACTTCTGTCGTCTCAAATGGCCATATCGATTGAAAATGCCAGGGTTCACAAAAACCTCGAATTACTTGTCGAGGGCAGGACAAGGGAACTCAAGGACGAAATTGTAGAAAGAAAAATGGCCGAAAAGGAATTGAGAAGTGCACTTTCACTTCTGCGGGCAACACTGGATTCTACAGCCGACGGAATCCTTGCTGTGGACAGGGCAGGCAACATCGTTATATACAATCAGAGATTTCTGGACATGTGGCAAATGCCGGAATCTATAATGGAATCCAAAAACGACAACAGAGTGATCAACTTTGTACTTGAACAGTTGAAGGACCCTGAAGGGTTTATCGCAAAGGTAAGGGAATTATATTCACAACCTGAAGCCGAGAGCATTGACGATATAGAGTTTAAAGACGGCAAACTCTTTGAAAGATACTCTAAGCCGCAAAAAGAGGGTGAGGAGATAATCGGAAGAGTGTGGAGTTTCAGGGACATTACGGATAAAAAGAAAACGGAGGATGAACTGAGAGTAGCTAAGGATGCAGCTGAGTCTGCAAATCGCTCAAAAAGTGAGTTCCTTGCAAACATGAGCCACGAGATACGTACACCGATGAACGGCATTATCGGTCTTGGACGGCTCATGCGAAAAACTGAACTTACGTATCAACAGAACGATTATTTGTACAAGATACAGGGTTCTGCGGAGTCACTGCTGAGGATAATCAACGACATTCTGGACTTTTCAAAGATAGAAGCCGGCAAGCTGGAGCTCGAGATTATCAACTTTGAGCTGGATACAGTGCTCTCCAAAGTTTCTAACGTGGTGTGTCTGCCGGCTGAGGAAAAGGGGCTTGAACTTTTACTCAACTCCTGCGATGTGCTTCCATGGTACTTAAAGGGCGACCCTCTGAGACTGGAGCAGGTTTTACTCAATTTGGCTACAAATGCGATAAAGTTTACCGAATCCGGCTCTGTACTCATTAACGCAAGTGTTACCAAAACGGATGGTGAATACGTGGAGATGCTTTTCTCGGTCAAAGACACCGGCATTGGGCTCAGTAGGGAACAGATAAAGGGATTGTTTATGTCATTTAGTCAGGCTGACGGTTCTATAAGCCGACGGTATGGCGGAACCGGCCTTGGTTTAGCAATATGTAAGAAACTTGTCGATATGATGGGTGGCAGGATTTGGGTGGAGAGTGAGCCTGGGAAAGGAAGTGTTTTTTCCTTTACCGTAGTATTTGGCAAAGGGGAGAGCATTGAAGAGAAGACGTTTTATGTTCCTGAAGAACTTGCCAACAGTCGTACCTTAGTAGTGGATGACAGTCTGATTGCGCGTGAAGTTCTAAAAAACATCATGGAGTCGTTTAATTTTGACGTAACTACGGCAGCTTCGGGCGAGGAAGCCATCAGAGAAATAGAGCATTCGTTAAAGACCATACCGTTTAGGTTTATCCTTTTGGACTGGAAGATGCCGGGCATGGATGGAATAGAGGTTGCTAGGGTTTTGAGGGAAAAATACCCTGCCTCCTATGTAATAATAATGATAACCGCTCACGGCAGAGAAGAGGCTTTAAAGAATCTGCAAGACACAGGCATCCAGACAGTTTTGACAAAGCCTGTGAATCGCTCGCTTTTGTATAACGCAATAATGAGTATGTTCGGGCACTCGGCTATCAGAAGTTTTTCGTCACGAAAAGAAGCTGAAGCAGATGAGTTGGTTATGAAAAGAGTGTTTGGAGCACATGTGCTTGTAGTGGAAGATAACAAAATAAATCAACAAGTTGTATGTGAGATGCTACAAAATGCCGGTGTAATCGTCACCATAGCAGACAACGGCCGCAATGCTTTAAGCAAACTCAAGGAAAAGGAGATAGACATCGTCCTTATGGACATTCACATGCCTGTTATGGATGGATATGAGGCAACTCTAACGATTCGAAAAGACCCTTCACTTGTTGATATCCCGATTATAGCATTGACGGCTAACGCCACAAAGTCGGAAGAGGATAAGTGCCTCTCACTTGGGATGAACGATTATCTATCGAAACCTGTTGACCCTGTTAAAATGTTTGTGGTACTATCCAAGTGGCTCAAAACAAATAAAAATGATTTGTCTTATGATACGCAATCGCAATTTGGGATTGCCGCAAAACTATACAAAGAACATTATACATCCCAACAGATACCCTCCTATGCGATAGGATTAAAAGGCCTGGATGTCGTAGCAGGGACAAAGAGAACAAGTGGGGGGTTTGGTTTTTACAAAAAATTGCTTAGTAAATTCGAACAAGACTATCGTAGCGTTATCGACACTATTGACTCTTGGCTCAGACAAAGGCAACACAAAGAGGTAAGAGATATTGCTCATACACTTAAAGGAGTGTGTGGATTGTTAGGAGCGGTAGGTGCGGCAAATGCTGCTTCTGAGTTGGAGTCGGTACTTGAGGACGGTAAATACGATAATGTTGAAAACATCATAGAAACTCTGAGGTATTCTCTTGTTGCAGTGTTTGAATCAATTGATGTAATCAATAGTTATGAAACAAAAGATTTGCAGGAACCCTTTGATATGAAATCGAACAAACGAAATAGCCGGGAAATAGCAGAAATACTCAATGAATTATACTCTCTTGTGAAGAGAAATAAGATGGAAGCTTCAAAGCTTCTGCCGGCTCTCAAGGAATGCTTTAGAGACGATACCCTGATGGATGGCTTCAATGAGATTGAAAAGTGCATCTTTAACCTTGATTTCGACGGTGCAGACGATGCCATAAAAAACTTTGCTTGCTTACTTTATGTGCAATTGAAGGAAACCTGATTATGGTAATCAACCAAAAAAGGGAAAGTATCCTCATAGTAGATGATGAACCTATTAACATACACGCTCTAAACAGTGTACTGGAAGGTAATTATGACATTACCTTTGCAATGTCCGGCAGTAAGGCATTGGAGATTGCACGCCGTGACCAATTTGATTTGATACTTTTGGATGTAGTGATGCCGGATATAAACGGTTTTGATGTGTGTAGAAAGCTCTCCTCGGAGGAATGTACACGGAGTATCCCCGTAATTTTTATAACGGCCAACATGTCTGAGGAGGATGAGGTCAAAGGTCTTGAACTTGGCGCTGTCGATTACATAACCAAACCCATACGGCCTGCAATTGTCAAAATAAGGGTCGATAACCATCTGAAATTGAAACGTTATAAGGACATGCTTGAGTGGCTATCGAGGACAGATGGTTTGACAGGAATCCATAATCGGAGAGACTTCGATGATTATCTCGAGCGTGAATGGAAACGTGGCCTGCGCACAAAACTGCCGCTTTCTCTTATACTGTTTGACGTCGATTTTTTTAAATTATATAATGATACGTACGGGCATCTGGCAGGGGATGCTTGTCTTAAAAAGATATCGGAAGCCGTTGCCGAAATCATGAATCGTTGTATGGACATGTTTGCGCGCTATGGTGGGGAGGAGTTTGCCTGCATCCTGCCTGAGACCAACAGCAAAGGAGCTGTAGTGGTAGGCGAAAATATAAGGCAGTGCATATCTGCACTTGATATCGAACACGAAAAATCGGTGGTAACGGACCATGTAACAGTAAGTCTTGGAGTTGCAACCGTCATCCCGTCATCGGATGCATCCTCTGCAATGCTTATTACCCTGGCGGACAAAAACCTATATGAGGCAAAGAGGACCGGCAGAAACTGTGTGATAAGTTAATGTTGCATAGTGTCACATTTTGCAAGGTTCCATAAACAAATACTTATACAAGTTGCATTCATTCGATTAACTTTGCCGGCATCGTTGAAAGCTCCTTGAAGTCTCCTCTAAAGGGGAGGTGTCGCTTTCTCCCAGCCGCCTGCGTTTACTTTTGACTTTGAATTGGAATAAGGAAAGGGCTTTGCCCTTTCCAAAATCTTTTCTTAACTTTCCTCTCTCAATTATATCTCAGCACTTTTCTATCGGTATGGACCTGAAACTGGAGGCCTTCTTTATGAATATAGACGATATTGACCTCGAGTTTCACTAATTTTTCTTTTTCCGGAAATACTGCATAGTATTTTTCGGTGGTGGTTTTTTTAGGAGGCAGGGCGTAGTCCAGGATGTCTTTGACTTCCCATGCGTCATATCTTCTGTTTCCTTCTATGTCAAGCCCGGGCTCAAAGAATTCCTTTTTGGCGGACCAGATGACTTTTTCGTTTTCGCCGGTTGCTGTTATAGTCATAAGCACTCGGGAAGTCCACATGCAGCCATCGGGTATCCTGTGTCCGGCATTGTTTGTAATATCTACCGTGATTGCCGCAGCAGGTATCCACTTCTTATCCCCATAGGGCTGGTTCTTAATAGCACGGGCGCTTACCTCCAATGTCATTGACTCCCTCAGCATCTCCGGCACATAGGCACCCGGGAAAGTGTGCCCGCGATTGTGTCTCCTCATGTGGCATTCCTGACACGTGACCTGCCCTCCGGCTGCCACATACTGGTCCCTGTAGCTCTGTGATATGGTGCTACAAATTATCTGCTCCCTGTCCGGAGCGGTGTAAACCCCATGACACTGCATACAAAATATGGCGTTATCAAGAAACGTAGTCTTCTTTATACTGTGATACGGGGTAGAACCATGCCCTTTAAGCCCATACATGGTTTTACCCTCCGGCTGCCCGGGCGGATGCACCGCCTTGAGATTGTGGCATACAAAGCAGGAGACGTTTAAGTGAGAAAGCATATCCTTTGCCTTTTTCTTTGCTTCCTTATCGGGAGTACTTCCTCCGGCTATCTTTATGGCGTTAACCACCTCCTTTACAAGCCTCTCTGAAGCATGTTCCATCACCGGAGCATGACAGCTCAGACACTTCATAACCTCTGCCTTAAGCGGTTTACTCTTTCTTGCAGGGTCTCTCTCGATTCCCTCTATAATGAAGGAATATATGCCGTCAAGTGAATGCAGCACAGATGATTCATGCACGGAGGTCTTCCATTGGTTGTATATATTGCCGTGGCAGCCGGCACAAGCCTCTGATGATTTGTAAACATCCTCCATAGTATCTATCGTGTCAAATGAGTCAGCCACAGCATTTTTACTAAAAACAAATGTCAAAAGCAGTGTCAAAAACAAAAATTTCTTTATCATATTAAGCCTCCATGTTCTGTGTTTTTTGCCGTCAATCATCTTCCCTCATCGGCCTGATAAACATAAAATAGACCATAGTCCAGTTACCTAAAACAATAAATATTATAGCGACAATACTTGAAACCGCTAGGGTGGAAGCACCTGTAAGGCCGTGTCCGATGTTGCAGCCGCCTCCGATAGCCGAACCAAATCCCATAAGAATTCCTCCAAAAAACACCTTTACCAGTTCCTGTGCATTGGCGGTGGTTTTTAATTTGAATTCCTTTAATCCTTTGGCGCTTACAAATGAGCCAATGACCATCCCGATGATTAAAAAAATGCTCCACGTGGGCTCATCCCCTTGTGCAACCCACCTGAAGAGTTCAATGGTGGGGCCGGAAAATGACAGTCCGCGTGGTTTGCCGCCAAAATGGTCGGAGGCCCACCACGCCGCCACCGCCGTAAGTCCCAGCAAACCTCCCGATACGTACCACGCATACCCAACCCTCGGCCTTGAGAATTCCCCCCGTATTATGATAATCAGAAACAACACGGCTAACACGGCAATAACTATCCACTTGTTAACACCAAATAAGTTAAAGAGCGTAAGCGGATAGAGATCAAATCCGCCCGCCCAGGACTCTTCGACCTCTTTTGTGGTGAGCAGCTTTATGCCGCTGTTGGTAAGCCACAACTGGTAGTTTGAAATTATCTGATAAACCTTCAAAAGTATTCCCTCTGTAGTGGTCAGAAGACCGATAGCAAAACCCATAACCGACACCCATGAAGGTACCATTCCCTCGCCGACCTTGTACCAGATACCGCTGGCACACCCTCCCGCCACCACTATCCCGATACCAAAGATGTAGCCCCCTAAGATGTTGGCATATGGCATAAACCCCTGTCTATAGAGAGTCTTGACAAGCCCGTAGTCCTCAAGCAGGTTTGCCCCGACTATTGTTATTAAAAGGGCGGTCAGGTAGGCTCTGAATGTAACCGTGTCGGCAACAAAAATAATATCTCTGAAGGCGGAGTTCATACATACGCGTCCCCGCTGCAGCACCCACCCCAGCATAAACCCTACAATTAACCCTGAAACTATCATACCCTGTTTAATACACCCTGCCTGTTTTCAAAAAAACTTACAACAACAAGTCCTTTTATACTATAATAACTCAAAGGTTCTTATCATTATACCTGAAAGTCAAAAACAAGGGAAGCTGTAAAAGTGATGAAATTAGGGATAAATGCCGCTTTTTTAGGAAAAAAGCCCGTTAGTGCCGGTCTGTTTACAAAAGAGGTTGGAGGACGCCTGTGTCTTATGGAGCAAACCACAACTGTATTTGCCCCGTACCCTCTTTGGAAGGCCGGTGATTACCGTCTTGTGGAGACGCCTGAGGATATTTCAGGCCCCCTTAATGTGCTAAACAGCCTAAGCAGACTCATGTTTAACAACACTATTTTGCCGTATCTGCTGAAAGAACATGAAATAGACGTCCTGTTCTGTCCAAACACTGAATTCCCTGTAGTAACCACCACGCCTCTTGTCGTCACGGTTTATGACTTAAACCCTGTGTACGCCACGGAGGAGTTCGGACTCATCGGGCAGTATTTCAAAAGTTTTCTTGAGAAGCTCTCACAAAAGCACATAGAGGTAGTAACCTTGTCGGAGTTTATAAAAAACGAACTTGTAAGGGAATTTAATCTAAACCCTGACAGGATTGCAGTGGTAGGGGCGGCGGTGGATACTCTTTTTTTTAAACCCATGCACAGTGAAGCCAAGCGGGAATTTATAATGTCAAAGGATATAAACTCACCGTATATACTTTATTTTGGCACACTGTTTTCGTATAAAAATCTAAAGGCTGTTATTAAGGCTTTCTTTGAAATATGTGACCGCATCCCCTATAAGCTTGTTATAATAGGGGAGAGGGACCACTATGACGGGCAACTGCCTGAAGATGAGAGGCTGATATACATTGATACGGTAACGTATGAGGAGCTGCCGATGTGGTACTCTGCTGCGGAGATTTTCATAGAGCCGACTCTATCAGAGGGCTCGGGGATGAAGCTATTAGAGGCAATGGCCTCCGGAGTGCCGGTGATATCGTCAAACATAGAGGCGCTTTATGAAACCGGAAAGGACATTGCACTTTTTTTTAAGGCAGAGGATGCAGCAACGCTGGGGAAACTGATTTTAACAGTGGCAAGAGATAATGACCTTAGAAATGATATGATAGCAAGGGGATTAAAACACGCTAAAAGTTGTACATGGGATAAAACAGCCGAATCAATTTATAAAATATGCGAAGGAGCATATAAGTGCAAGACAGATAAGGAGGTACGGTGAGTATAAGAGCATATGTGGAAACAAAGGCGAGGGAGGCCAAGGCCGGTGCAAGGTCAATAGCAAAGGCTAACACGGAAGTTAAAGACAAGGTTTTAAGGAAAATGGCTGACCTGTTAATATCACGGAGCGACACTTTAATAAGCGAAAATGCTAAAGATGTGGAAAGAGCTAAAGCTGCAGGTTTAAGTGATGCAATGATTGACAGATTGATGCTTAACCCTAAGCGTATAGAGGAGATGGCAGCCGGCCTCAGAGAGGTGGCCGCAATGGCTGATCCGGTTGGCGAGATAGTTAGAATGTGGAAACGGCCTAATGAAATGATGGTAGGCAGGATGATGGTTCCAATAGGGTCAATCTGCATAATATATGAGTCAAGGCCTAATGTGACTGCGGATGCTGCAGGTTTGTGTATAAAGGCCGGTAATTCAGTTATCTTAAGGGGCGGCTCTGAGGCGGTTAATTCAAATGCCGCAATAGTTTCTATCCTCAAAGAAGCGGTACGAGGCGGGGGACTGCATGACGGAGTTGTCACATTTATAGAAAATACCGATAGGGCGGCCGTTAATGAACTTCTGAAACTGGATACTCTTGTGGACTTAGTGATACCACGCGGAGGGGAGGGGTTAATCAGGGCTGTTGTTGAAAACTCCACAATTCCGGTACTGAAACACTACAAGGGCGTGTGTCATGTGTTTATAGACAGGGATTGTGATTTAGAGATGGCTTATAATATCTGTTTTAATGCAAAGGTGCAGCGACCGGGCACGTGTAATGCCATGGAGACCTTGCTGGTTGACGCCCCTGTGGCGGCGGAGTTTTTACCCAACATGGTACAACGCCTTAAGGCTGCCGGGGTGGAAATTCTGGGTTGTGCAAAGAGCGTACAGTTATGCCCGCAGTTGCAGGCTGTTAAAGATGAGGATTACTACAATGAGTACCTGGCGCTTAAGATGAATGTCCGTGTGGTGGCCGGCATAGATGAGGCTATGGAGCATATAAACACATACAGCTCATCACATACAGAGGCCATTGTGACAAAAGACCACGGCAGGGCGATGAGATTTTTAAAAGAGGTGGACTCGGCAGCCGTAATGGTTAACGCATCAACACGGCTAAACGACGGTGGACAGTTTGGATTAGGCGCTGAGATAGGTATATCAACGGATAAGTTACATGCCCGCGGGCCTATGGGGTTGGAGGACCTGACGTGCAAGAAATTTATAGTGCTGGGAGACGGGCAGTTAAGAGTGTAGGCTGCTGTGAGCTTGGAAGATTTACCTCTGGTAGAGATATATACAGACGGTGCCTGCATCGGTAATCCCGGGCCGGGCGGGTTTGCGGCTGTCTTGCTATTTGAAGATAAGCGGAAAGAGGTCTCAGGCGGCTACCGTCTTACAACTAACAACCGCATGGAAATTATGGCGGCAATAGCCGGCCTTTCGGTTTTAAAAAGAAAGTGTGCTGTAAATATCTATAGTGATTCCCGGCTGCTTGTTGATGCTATGACAAAGGGATGGGTACAGAGCTGGAAAAAGCGCGGTTGGCGCAAGGCCGATGGTAAGCCTGCGTTAAACTCCGACCTGTGGGAAAAACTATTATCGCTTACACTCATACATGAAGCCGGTTTTTATTGGATACGGGGGCACACCGGAGATGAGGAAAACGAAATCTGTGACCGGTTATCCAAACACGCCGCCGCCGGAGATAACCTCATGGTGGATGAAGTCTATGAAAAGAAAAAAACGGTAGAAAATAACCGTATAAAAAACTTAACAGAGGGTGAAGGAAGATGGAAGAGAGTACAAAAAAACTATTGATAGTTATAGGTAAAGGGGTTTTGTTTGGATATATGGCAAGTTTGGCCATATTTTTTCTTATGTTCCCGCTGGGTTTACTTTTTTATGTGGCTAAAATAAACTGGATAGTGCTTTTTCTTGGAAGCGGTATTGCGGTCATGCGAAAGATATTAGTGCTGATTCACATAATCTGTATATTGATTGGTGTTGGGTTTTCGATATGGAAAAGCTACTATAAAAAGGGTATTTTAATTCAAAGATAAGTAATTTCTAATACTAATACCAAGTAGCAACTTGGTATGAAACTTTTGAGCCTATTTACAAACCAGCGCAACTATTTTTATGCTAACAACAGCCGTGTTTGAAATTATTACATTACTATCAATAACAGGATACGGATTTGCAATTAAATTTCTGATGCGGGAGGATGCCGAACTTTCCCTGTTTTCAGGCGTCTCACTTGTTGTTGCTCTGGTCTATGTGTCGTCACTTCTGGGGATTTTAAAAACCGGCAGCCTCATTGTCTTTGTCTTAGGACTGTTTTTTCTTATTTTAGCGGTACTGTTAATTGTATTAAGATATAGAAATTTGTTTTTTGAATTTTTTACACCGGGAATCGTTACTTTCCTGGTGTTGTCGGCATTTTTCATATATAAAACCCGTGGATACACACTTTCCTCATGGGATGAGTTTTCCCACTGGGGACTTATGACAAAAGATATGTACCAAAGCGGGGCACTCAGCACCCCGGCAGGCCCTGTGACTTTCTGGTATTACAGTCCCGGTGCTAATTTGTTTCAATACTTTTTCACAGCAGTTTCCGGCTTTAAGGAGCACACTCTCTACTTTGCTCAATTTGTTCTACTGCTTGCGCCTATTATGGTTTTTTTTCGTGGGTTTTCCTTTAGACGGCATGCGCTGTTTATAATAATCACAATAGCAGTTTTTTATACGCTGGTTATTATTTTTTTTCAAACAATGGTCTCAATAATGGTTGATCAGGTACTTGGCGTCTATTTCGGCATGGCGGCAGCGGCTTATTTCAGAGACAGCGGCGGCAAAAAATCTTTGGCCGTGTATATACCTGTTTTATTTGCCCTCACTCTTTTTAAAGCCTCAGGGTTTTTCTTTGCAGTTGTGTTAACTGTTATGATTTCAGGGCATTTCATCGTCAGAGTTTTACGGGATAAGCTGCCTGTTCAAAGCAGTGCGCTCATTATTACAGTCCTAGCCTTTGCACTGAGTTCACCAATAGCCTCAACCAGTTGGAAAATGCACATAAAGCACGAAAATGGCGGACAGATTCCAAATCTGATTCAATCATCCAAACAGTCCCTTATTGACGCCGTGAAATCCCCAAAAGATGAAACCCAGAGGGAAATAGTAAATAACTTTCTTAGTGCACTTAAAGACCGGGGACGAGAAGTTGGTTCATTTAACATAAAGGCGTGGTTTATACTGTTTATGTGCTTATTTGCTACGGTGTTTGCGCTAAGAAGTGGATACAGGGGGCGGGTACTGTGGGTCTTTACAGTCATGGCTGTGTTTTTTGTAATATACCTGACAGGGATATTAAAAGTATATTTGTTTAATCTTGGGCCGTATGAGGGAAAACTGCTTGCCTCATTTGAGAGATATACGGGGACGTATCTGCTGTCGTTTTCACTGGTTCTATATGGCTTTATACTTCCTGAAAGTGGTTTTAAGCCTAAGCATGGACAATATAAGCTGCTGATTTTTTATGTACTGTTAACGTCATTGTTTTTCATACGGTATCCGGTACTTAAAAATGTAACCACAGTGTTTGCGCACCCTGATTATGAGGTCAAATGGTTCAGGCACAAACTTAGCGCACAGATAGAGTTTATTAAAACAAAGACTTTGGCAGATAGCAAGGTATTTATAGTGTTTTTAGGAACAACGGGGTTTGAGCACAGGGTTATAAGTTACGAATTAATCCCGAGGCGTTTTAACATGGGGTGCTGGTCAATAGGAAAGCCGTTTTTTGAGGGGGATATCTGGAGCTGTGAGCTGACAATCGGGCAGTGGTATGAGCAGTTGAGTTCGGGCAAGTATGATTATGTTTACCTTGCCACCCCGCATGAGCTTTTTTGGCGCATGTACGGAGACGCTTTTGATAATTCCACAAAACAATGGAGTGATATTCTGTTTAAGGCAAACTATGAGCTAAACGGCGGCAAGCATTTTCTGTTGCCACAGAGGTGAAAAATAAAATATAGTATGAAAAAAACATCATGATATAAATCACGTTATACCAAGGAGCTTTCGACAAAGCCAACAAAGTTAATCGAATGACTGCTACTTGGTATTAGCTACAGACGTCTCCATGTGTAAACAGCATCTAACACTGTGGCCTCGGGGTTTGGAAGCCGTCTTAACATCTCCGCCTCAGGGGGCTCTATTATCAAGTCCTTTTCCTGATGCAGGAAATAATCTATGACCTGCCCGGTAAGTGTGTCCATAAGCCATGCGGCTATTCTGTAGCGGTTGGGTAAAAGCCTTGGGTTTTCAATCCGGCAAAGCAGCTCCGTTGTGCCCGCACGTATCTCTATTCCGGCTCTTTCTGTGTTAAACGACAGAAAGTCCACACCGTAGTGGTTACCAACTTTGACAATAAGATACGACTTTGGAAAACTCTCAGGCAGCGTGCATTTGACAAAAAGATTAATATCACTTCCAAACTGCACGGAGTCCACGGGATTACACATGTCATCTGAGGGAGTAACGGTAATGGCCTTATCCCGTGCGTCTGTGTCTTTTGACGATGTGCCGCTGACAAGACTATAGTAGAGGTTAACCGCCTCATCGGCGTTTGTAAGAGCCGCAGTCTCTCCTTTTGACAGTACAAGCACCTGTTTACAAAGCCTCGCTACTTGTCTTACATTGTGGCTTATAAAGATTACGGTTGTCCCCTGGGCTATCAGGTCGTGCATCTTTGAAATACACTTTACCTGAAAACCGGCATCCCCGACACTCAACACCTCATCTATAAGCAAAATGCCGGCATCCACATGCGTGGCAACGGCAAACCCCAACCGGGCAAACATGCCGCTTGAGTAGTGCCTAAGCGGTGTATCCAAAAAACCCGACAAAGAGGAAAACTCCACTATGCTTTCAAATCGTTTGTCTATATCACGTTTTTTCATCCCCAAAATGGCGCCGTTGAGATAAATATTTTCTTTGCCTGTTAAGTCAGGGTGAAACCCGGCACCCAGTTCAATGAGAGCGGCAAGCCTTCCCGTTACCTTTATTACACCTGCGTTGGGCTGCAAAATTTTGGCGATTAACTTTAATAATGTGCTCTTACCGGCTCCGTTAGGTCCTATTATGCCAAAGGCCTCACCACTTTGGACTTCAAACGATACGTCTTTAAGCGCCCAAAACTCCCCCTGCTTCAATTGACTGTCTCTTGAGAAAAAACCCTTTAACGCTCCCGGCAGTAAATCCCTCAGCGAGTTAAACCTCTCACCCTTTTTAAACCTCTTCCACAGCCCCTGACACTCTAAAGCCATTTCCGGCATGTTATAATATCTCCGCAAAAAATGACTCTGCTTTATGAAAAACTCTCCAGCCGATAAGGAAAATCCCAACAGAACACAGAGTGCTATAGCTAAACCAAAACATATCAGGCGGGCGATGATACACGGTAACTGAGCTTATGCACTCAAGGATGCTTCCAACAGGATTCAGCAGCAATATGTTTTCCCATTTTCCAAACATCCCTGCGTCATAAAACACCGGTGTAAAGAATATTCCAAAGGCCAGCAGTACCTCAACAATGTACTTTACGTCTCTGAAAAACAAATTGGCACAGGATAAAATAAGCCCTGCTCCCACTATAAATATAATAAACAAAAAAAGTAAAACAGGTAACCACAGAATATGGACACTGATACCCACATCTGTGAGCACAAATACGCACATGATCAAAAACAGGGGGATAAAGAAGTCGAATAAATTCACTAAAACAGACGACAGAGGAAGTATCTCACGTGGAAAATATATGTGTACAATCAACCTTCCATTTTGAATAAGGCTGTTTGTGGCAAATCTGACAGAGTTTATAAACAATGACCAATGGATGGATTTAATTGCCATAGCTGCAAAGCCCTGATGCTCCATAGGTTTACCGGCTGTTAATGAAAATGCGGCTTTAACTACAAACCCTGAGACTACAATTACCATCGGCAAAAAAAAAGCCCATAAAAATCCCATCACCGACTGCTTGTATCTGATCTTTATATCCCGCAACGTGAGCATATAAAGGAGCTCTCTGTACTGTAGTATTTCTTTAAACATATCTTTCTATTGTTTTAGCTGTTATAGCTCACCCTGGGCTGCTTAGGTAAATCTCCTTCATACCATTATATCAATAATATGCCTCTTGCGAGACTTTGTAATTTCAGACGTTTTTTTCTTCCACGTTTTCTTAAAAAAAAACTTTTTTGCCCTTTTATACAGCAGCTTATCCTTAGTTTCGTAAGGGACGGCATCCCTCAAAGCAGGAATTTCTGATACATAATCCACGGTGTATTCCATTACTACACCCCCCACGCACAACATTTAAAGCACTCATTTATTTATCGGTTGCTTTGGCTTTAATCTTTAATCAAAGGGTAAGGATATTGTCGTCATCAATAGCCTAGTTCAATTGTAAGGACAGCTCCACTGCCGGAATTAACAGCATATAGTCTGCCTTTCATCTTATGTTCTATTATTATTTTTCCAAGATATAAACCCATACCGATACCCTTACCCTGCATCTTTGTTGTAAAGTAGGGGTCAAAAATCCTGTTTATAACTCTTTCCGGAATTCCGCCTCCATTGTCTGCTACCGTAACAGTAACTTTCTTATTTGATTCCCTGCTCATATTGATTTCAATCCTGCCGCTGCCGGCTTTTTCTGAATTTCTGATTAAATTCTCCGTAACTGCATCTTTTGCATTGTTGAGAATGCTTAAAAAAACCTGTTTAAATTCGCTCTCATAACCCTTCACTTTTATATCTTTCAGCAGAGTTGAAATGCAGCTAATTCCTGAGCTCTCTATCGCCTCTGTAAACATTTTCAAGGTATCCTCAACTGCTAAGCCGATTTCAAACTCATCCGGTACTTCTGTGGGTTTATAAAAACTTCTAAACTCATTGATCGTATTTGATATGCTATGGAGAGTGTTCATTGCGCTTTGTACGGAATCGCGCAGATAGTCCTTATCAAGCTGGCCGAATTCAAAGGCATCCTCTATGTCGGCAATTGTAAGGCCGATTTCATTAAGCGGCTGCCTCCAGTTATGGGCTATCGCCGTTATCAGCTCTCCCATAGAGGCAATACGGGCATTGTTTACCAGCAGCTGTTCCATCTGCTTACGCTCAGTCACATCCAAAAGACTGCCAACGATTCCATAGCTTCTACGATAAGACATTACCGGTGCTTTGACAATTATCACGTCATGCACCCTACCGTCACTATATGTAATCCGTGCCTCATATGTCTGCTTCTCTGCTGTTTTCATCAGCTTTTTATCGTCCCTGCTTAAAATACCGGCAAGTTCCTCAGTAAGGATTTCATATGCCCCCTTGCCTAAAATATCTTCTTTGCGTAACCTGAGAATATCGGCAAATTCGCTGTTACAACCTTTATATTTTCCGCTGTAATCCATAAAAAAAACAGGATTTGGGATAGTCTCCAGAAATAATTGTAAAAACTTAAGGTCAGACTCGATTAATTTTTTATGCTTTATAATCTTGTTGTTAACATAGAGCAGTGAAATAATCAAAACAAGAAAAAACGTGCCGGCAATTAATCTTAAAGTAAAATCATTATATAGTGTTATATCATTATTTTCCACAACAGACACAAGGTAGGCCCCTATACGCTTTTCCGTGTTTTGTACCGGTACAAATGAAATTATGTAGTACTTTCCGTTACTTTTAAGCAGATGAGAAAAAGCTATACGCTTTTGCAGATTACCGGTAACGTCAGTTTTTATAAACTGTAAAATTTCCTCAAGATTATTTTTTTTTAAGGGTGCGCAGTCGTTATTTTTCAGTTCAGACGGCTCAATCAGATAATCACCATTTAAGGAGGTTTTCGTGTATTGGTTTAAAGCTGAGATAGTGTATTCTTTATTGATGGCCTCTTTATTAACTATTAAAAAGTATTCTGCCGGAAAAATTTTAAACAGATTTTTCTTAAAATCTTTGAAATGAATGCTTGTTTCAAAACTACCTATAAAAACATTGTATTTAGTAATGGGAAATACATACCGGAATGCGCTGTTATATCTGCCATGCTCAAACCCCTCAACAGGCTGTTTCTCACTCAGGATGTAGTTTATGGAGTATCTTACTTTTGTAAGATTATCATCAAACAGCCACGGCATATTAAATCTCAGAAATGTGGTGCCGTCGGATAGATGAAAATGTAGTTGAACAACATCCAGACTCTTCAGCTTTTCATAAAACGGGTTTAATATATCGTATAACCTGCTGCGTAACAACGCTTTTTCTTTCTGATTTGCTGTGTCGGCATCAGAAATAATTTTAAGAATCTCCGGCCTGCTGGATATGTCACTGTAGATGGTTTGTCCCTGAAGGCTGAAATTATTAAAAACACTCTGATAGGTGTCTTGCAACCGCACTGTGGCATTAGTGAGTATCTCATCTTTTCTGCTGTTCATAAAAAATAGTAATAACAGAACCAGTACCGTCTCAACAACGGCAAAAGAGGTCAGATAATATCGTATTTTAATTTTCCGGCGCATGGATTATTATATACGATAATTGTTAAGATTTAATATCTGATACTTTGACAAGCTCAAATAGTCATACCAAGCTGCAGTTGGGTAGAGCGCTTACCCTGTCATAGAAACGACTTCCTCGTAGGTTGTTACACCGTCAAGCATCTTTCTGACGGCGGATTCCCTCAGGGTTACCATCCCGTCTGCCCTTGCCGCTTTATAAAGCACTGCAGCATCTACATTGGGCGTCAGAATCCGCTTAACGTTTTCCGTTAACTCCATGATTTCAAATATAGCCGTGCGTCCCATGTACCCGGTCCCCCTGCACTCGGCACAACCCCGCCCATAGTGCACCACATAATCACCGGCTTTCAATTGCAGGTACTCCATCTCATCCGGTAACATTTTTCTTTCCTGCTTACAGTGCAGGCATATTTTGCGCACCAGCCGCTGTGCAATTACCCCTATTATTGTTGAGGAAATTAAAAAAGCCTGTATTCCTAAATCCAGCAGACGCGTTATTGTTGACGGTGCATCGTTTGTGTGAAGTGTTGACAGTACAAGGTGGCCGGTAAGCGCCGATTGAATGGCATTTTCCGCCGTCTCCTTGTCTCTTATCTCTCCGACCATTATAATGTCAGGGTCTTGCCTCAGAATCGTCCGTAAGATGTTTGCAAAGGTGACTCCTATAGCGGCCTGAACTCCCACCTGGTTAAAATCCTCCAACACCATCTCTATCGGATCCTCGATGGTTATAATGTTAACCTCCGGAGAGGACAGCGCCCGTAGTGACGAATACAGAGTCGTGGTTTTACCGCTTCCGGTAGGACCGGTTACCATGATTATACCGTTAGGTCTGTTTATAAATGAATTATACTGCTGATACTCACGCGGATAAAATCCCAGATTTTCCACAGTTTGCATCAAAACGTCAGGATCAAAAATTCTTATTACTATTTTCTCGCCAAATGCTACAGGTAATGTGGATACTCTCAGTTCAAGCTCTTTGTTTTTATATGTAGTTTTGATTCTGCCGTCCTGAGGGCGGCGTCTTTCCGTTATGTCCATTCTTGATATCATTTTCAACCGGGATGTCACGGGAGCATGGACAGGCTTTGGCATCGAATGAACATAGTGCATAACACCGTCTATACGCAGCCTCACCACTGACTTATCCCGTTTAGGCTCGATGTGAATGTCACTTGCCCTCTGGTCAAAGGCATACTGCAACAGGTACTCCACTGCGTTAATCACATGTGAGTCGGTCATCTCTATCTCGCCCTGGCCCTTCATCTTTACATACTGTTCAAGGTTACCCAGATCAGTGGTTGGTTTCAGTTGTGCATTTGCCGCCGCCACAGATGAATGAAAACCAAAAAACTCCCTGACTATTTTAATTATATCACTGCGGGAACTTAGTACCAGCTGCAGCTTCAACCTCTTTAGCTGCTTTATGCTGTCTATGCCTTCCATGTTAAAAGGATCAGCTACCGCTATGACAATAGTATCTCCACTCTGTTGAACAGGCGCAAGTGTATATTTGAGGGCAAAGGGACGCGGTACATGTCCGGTTACAACCGAGAGATCAAGCTTTAACGGATCAAGTTTTCTGTACGGGATTGCTATTTCTTTGGCTAATGCCTCCGTTATAATGTCTTCATTTATAATCTTACCGGCAGCTCCCGGCATTTCAAGCTCATAAGAGGCGATAACCTCGGCAGGAGAGATGATTTCCCGTATGCCGCCGTGTTTACCAACCAGTGCGGAGTCAAGTACTTTTTGGAGGCGCATCCGCCTGACCTCATACTCTTTTGTTATCGTCTCAGCCTGTTCATTGCTTATTGTGCGTTGGGCAAGGAGCGCCTTAATTACAAAATCTCCGGTAAGACGCTGAGACTTTGAGGGTTTCTCTCCTTCCATAACTATCCCCGTACCGACAACATGTTTATCTTATGGGCAAAGCAGCCGCCGCCGAAACCGTTATCAATATTCATTACGGCTATGCCCGGAACACATGAATTTAACATTGCAAACAGGGCGGTCAGCCCCCCTAAAGACGTGCCGTAACCAACTGAGGTGGGCACTGCAATGATAGGTTTATCTGTAAGAGCCCCTACCACGGAGGGAAGCGCCCCCTCCATGCCGGCTACCACCACTATGGCATTGGCGGTAGAGAACAGCTCCATGTTTTTTAGTATTCTGTGAAGCCCCGCCACCCCGGCATCATACAGTGTTTCCACAACACTGCCTAAGAAGGACGCTGTCAGTGCCGCCTCCTTTGCCGCCGCAATGTCCGCCGTGCCGGCTGTTATTACCAGCACCTTCCCTTTGTTTTCAGTGTTCTTATTGCAGGCTGTTATAAGGCGCGCTTGTTTGTCATACACGGCGCCCTCTATGCCAAGGCCGTTATAGACGTCCTCACTTACGCGGGTCAGCAGAACCTTACCGCTTTTTTCATAAATCTTTTGTGCTATCGCTATGGCTTCCTCAGGCCTTTTACCCTGCCCAAAAACCACCTCCCCCATTCCGGATACCAGCTCCCTGTGGTGGTCAACACGGGCAAATTCCAGGTCCTCATACGGCAGATGTTTCAGAGTTTTCACTACATCATCCAGTCCTGTAGCTCCGTTTTTAAAGGAATTTAGGAGGCTCTTCAGAGATTCTGTATCCACCCAGGCTAAAACTCCCGCTTAAGCTCTCTGGACATCAGCTCCTTTACGGCCGAGCCGGGGTCCTTACCATGATGAATCACCTTATACACCTGTTCGACTATCGGCATCTCAACTCCGTGTCTTACTGATAACTCATAGGCTGACTGTGAGGTCTCAACACCCTCCGCCACCGCTTTCATGCCTTTGACAATCTCCTGCGGACTCTGCCCCATACCAAGTTTCTTTCCAACCGTATAGTTTCTCGAAAGCACCCCCGTACAGGTTAACACCAAATCCCCTATGCCGCTTAATCCTGAAAATGTACGCTCACGGGCGCCTGCCTTAACTCCAAGACGCACTATTTCCGACAGCCCCCGTGTTATCAATGCCGCCCTTGCATTATTCCCTAATGACAAACCATCGCAGATACCTGAAGCTATGGCTATTACGTTTTTTAAGGCTCCGCCAAGCTCTACCCCTAAAATATCGTCGTTTGTATATACCCGGAAATACTCTGTATTTAATACCTCCTGCAGGATATGACCGTTTGTATCGTTTTGAACTCCAAGGGAAACGGCTGCCGGTTTTCTTAATGCCACCTCTTTTGCAAAGCTGGGTCCCGACAGAGCTGCCACCTCATTAGGCAAAAAATCCCTTATTACCGCGCTTGCCGTCATAAGTGTCACCTTTTCTATTCCCTTTGCCGCTGTCACCACTACTGCGTCCTGAGGTAATTTTAACTTTATTAAATCCAGCACTCTGCGCAAAAACTGGGAAGGCACACTAAATATCACATATTTTACAGAATCAACAGCCTCATTGATGTCATTAGTGGGTTTTACGTTTGAAGAAAGGTTAAGCTCAGGCATAAAGATTTCATTTACTCCGGTACTTAATATGCTCTGCACCGTTTCCGCCTCATATGCCCAAAGTGTGACAGTGTGGCCTTTGAGTGCCAGCATATTGGCCAGCACAGTTCCCCAGCTCCCTGCCCCTATCACACTTATCCTGTCCATGTTCAACCTTTTTAGTATAAATTAAACGGTATAAAAATAAAAACCGTTTGCATTTGTAATTGCACCATTGTGCTGCATTTTTGTATCATAACACTTATTGATGATACATAACATGATGATAATGTTTTACTGATGCTTATCCAGTTGACTCAGGCAGAGGGGTTTCCGTCACCTGTAGATATATATACTGTATTGCCGCTTACAGGCGGTAATACAGTATCCGGTTTTTTGTTGTCAGCATTAACTATAAGTGTAAGTATCAATAGGTACTCACCCCAGGGCTGATGTGACAGTTATGGAAAGAGCCGGCGGCGATTTGAAATTTGTATATATCTGCACCTCTGTTTTTTTTATCTTGACCCTATTTAACATCTTGCACCATGAAATGTGGCGTGATGAGCTGGAGGCATGGATGATAGCCGCAGAGGCCTCTTCACTGCATGGGCTCATAGAAAACATGCGCTATCAGGGGCATCCCATGCTTTGGCATTTAATTCTCTATCCGATAACCAGGCTAACAAGAAATCCCGTTGCTATGCAGATGGTTCATCTACTTATCGCCACACTTTCCTCATTTGTATTTTTGCGGTTTGCCCCCTTTAATAAACTCTCAAGAACGCTGTTTGTCTTTGGTTATTTCCCCTTCTTTGAATACGCAACAATAAGCAGAAACTATGCCGCCGGCATTCTGTTTCTTTTTATCTTCTGTGTATGTTTCGGTAAAGATTTAAAAAGCAGAAATTACTTAACTCTTTCGGTAATTTTATTTTTAATGTGCCAGTGTAACGCCCTTTCAACAGTACTGGCGATAGCCCTTGCGCTCACTATCTTTCTCGAACCACTGCTTTTGAAGGATTACCGTGTTTACAGGACAGGACGGTTATACGTTTCAATTTTGATTTTTACTTCAGGCCTTTTACTCTCTGTAATTCAACTTATTCCTCCGGCAGATGCCCGTTTCTATAATCCCGTCATTGTTACCCCTGTTTTTCTACAGAAAACAGCCGGCCTGATTTCCTCACTGTGGAATGTTTTTGTCCCCGTCCCTCGCTTTCAATTGAATTTCTGGCATACTAATTTTCTGAGTTATCTGCCTCTTCAGCAGGAAATGATATATGTTTTAAAGCTGTCTCTCTCCTTAGGATTACTCCTGTTTTCGCTTTTCATTGTACTTAGAAAAAAAATACCGGCTTTCTATTATGCTCTCAGTGTGATTGGCGTTACGGCATTTGGTTATATCTTTTATGAAGGCTATACCCGCCACAAGGCCCACTATTACTTTGCATTTGTAACGGCCTTGTGGCTGAACAGTTACTATCCCTCACAAACAATCCCGCTCAATGCGTTTTTCAGCTTTTTTGAAAAAAATAAAACCCGTTTCATAACTGCTGTCTTTTCGCTGAGTATGGCCGGAGCATTAACGGCAAACACCATTGATTTCATGTATCCTTTTTCAGAGAGTAAGGAAGCGGCAAATTATATCAAGCAAAATTACCAGCAAAATATGCCTGTTGCCGGCCACTGGTTTTATGCGGCAAGTGCTGTGTCAGCATATCTTGACAGAGCTTTTTATTATCCGGTAATTGACAAAACCGGCACCTTCACTGTCTGGAAATCCATAAAGGATGAAACGGTGGATGTGCTTAAATATGTTGATAGATATAGAAATTCTATAAAAACCGACGTTTTATTTATTGTAAATGAAAACCCTTTACCCGATGATGTAGTGCAGCAAAACGGGTTAATTCCTCTTAGACACTTTACAAAGAGCATAGTAAAGAGTGAAAACTTTTTCTTGTATATGATAAAGTATGAATAACCTTGACGCATAATCTAAATAAAAATATGGAAAACACTAATAACGACTTAAAATATATTTATACCTGTACCTTAGTTTTTTTTATTCTTGCCCTCTTTAATATTCTGCACCATGAGATGTGGCGTGATGAACTTCAGGCATGGTCGATAGCTCTGTCGGCCAATTCCTTTCCGGAGCTTTTTGTAAATATTAGATACGAGGGACATCCCTCCCTGTGGTTTATTATTCTTTATCTTGTTAAGCATTTAACGGCAAATCCGGCCGCTATGCAAATGGTTCATCTGTTTATTGCCACACTTTCAGCATTCATTTTTTTAAGGTTTGCCCCTTTTAACAAACTCTTAAGGGGACTGTTCATATTCGGTTATTTCCCTTTTTTTGAGTATGCAACGATAAGCAGAAACTATGCCGTCGGGATTTTATTTCTTTTTATTTTCTGTGCTTGTTATGGAGAAGATTTAAAGAACAGAAATTATCTCTTTCTGTCGGCAATTCTATTTTTAATGTGCCAGTGTAATCCACTATCAGCAGTGTTGGCAATAGCCCTTGCAATCACCGTTTTTCTTGAACCCTTGTTATTGAAGAATTTCACAGTTTACAAGCCGGTAAACTTTTATGTATCGATTCTAATTTTTGCTGCGGGACTTATTATTTCGATAACTCAAATGATCCCCCCTGCGGATACAAACAGTTTCAACCCATTTGTTTTTGATGCCGTCATACCACAGAGGATAGCTAATCAGATTTCAAGATTTTGGAATGTTTTTGTACCTATCCCTCGTATTCAAATGGATTTTTGGCATACAAATTTTCTCAGTTATTTACCTGTTCAGAAAGAAATACGATATGTCCTGAGGTTGATTTTTTCTTTAGGGTTATTTATGGTCCCTCTTTTTATTTTATTCAGAAAAACAATGCCGGCTTTTTACTACGCAACAGCAGTGGCAGGGCTGTTTGTCTTTGGCTACATATTTCATGAGGGCATGCTGCGTCACAATGCACATTATTACTTTGTATTTGTCTCAGCCTTGTGGCTTCACAACTATTATCCAGCAGAGAACCGCTCCCTTAGCCCGTTCTTTAGTTTTTTTGAAAGAAATAAAAACACATATATTACAGTAATTTTTTTGGTTGGGGTTATCGCAGGAGCAATAGCCAACACTCTTGATTGCATTTATCCTTTTTCAGGAAGTAAGGAGACCGCTTATTATATAAAGCAAAACAATTTACAGAGTATGCCTGTTGCCGGCCACCATGATTTTGCAGTAAACGCAGTGGCAGCATATCTTGGCAAACCATTTTATTCCGCTGTTACTGATAAAACCGGCTCCTTCACTGTCTGGAATACGCGGAAATTTAAACAGGACGATGTACTAAGAAATATTGAGAAGTACTGTAGTACTGTAAGGTCGGACATTTTAGTCGTATTAAACACCCCTGCAAAATACTATGACATTCAACAATACAGATTAATTCCACTCAAAGAGTTCACAAACAACATTGTGACCGATGAGAATTTCTATCTCTACATAATGAGATATGAGTGAGAATGAGCAATAAGCAGGAAACTATGGACGATACACATAATAATCTGAGATTTGTATATATTTGTACCCTTGCTTTCTTTATTCTTACTCTTTTTAACATTGTGCACCACGAGATGTGGCGTGATGAGCTTGAGGCCTGGATGATAGCCCGGGACGCCGCCTCACTTGATGGACTTGTTGAAAACATGCGCTATCAGGGCCATCCCATGCTCTGGCATCTGATTCTTTATCCGTTGACTAAAATAACACGAAATCCGGCTGCTATGCAAGCGGTTCATCTCCTTATTGCCACAGTTTCAGCATTCATATTTTTACGCTTTGCCCCCTTTAGTAAACTTCTAAGAACACTGTTTATTTTCGGTTACTTCCCTTTCTTTGAATTTGCAACAATAAGCAGAAACTATGCTATCGGTACCTTATTTCTTTTCATTTTCTGTGCATGTTTCGGTAAGGACTTAAAAAACAGAAATTACATAATGCTCTCTGCCGTTTTATTTTTAATGTGCCAGTGTAATGCCCTCTCAACAATATTGGCAATAGCCCTTGCAGCCACTATTTTTATTGAACCCGTGCTTATGAAGGATTACAGTGTTTACAGGACGGGACGGTTTTACATATCACTTTTAATTTTTACGGCGGGACTTGTTCTTTCATTAATTCAAATGACGCCTCCATCTGATTCCTACTGGTACAATCCGGTGCTTATTAACACTGACATTGCAGGAAGAATAGAGGATCAGATTTCAGAAATGTGGAATGTTTTTATACCCGTACCTCGCATTGAAATGACTTTTTTAGGAACGAATATTTTAAGCTACTTGCCTGTACAAAGAGAAACGAGATACATTTTAAGGATGTTTGCCTCCTTTGTGTTGTTTCTGTTTCCGCTGTTCATTGTGTTGAGGAAAAAAACAGCCGTTTTTTATTACATTACCGCCATAGTAGGAGTTACAGCGTTTGGTTACATTTTTTATGAGGGCTCGCTGCGCCACAAGGCACATTATTATTTTGCATTTGTCAGCACTCTGTGGATAGCTGGTTATTACACTTCAGCGGAGTTCACAAAAAAAACTTCTTTCAATGTGTTTTTAGATTTTTTTGAGAGAAATAAAAACCGCTTCACGGTTGTCATATTTTCAGCAGGAGTAATTAGTGCATTAATAGCAAATACGCTTGATTACATATACCAGTTTTCGGAAAGTAAGGAAGCGGCAAACTACATAAAGCAAAACAACTGGCAAAATATGCCGATATCCGGTTTCTGGGATTTTGCCTCCAGCGGAGTGTCGGCATACCTTGACAGACCTTTCTTTTACCCTGTACCAGGCAAAATGGGTACATTTACCGTTTGGAGGGCGGAAAAAAGAACTGAGGCGGTTGACGTACTAAAGGTTACGCAGAGTTATATGAAGTCCGTTAGGTCTGACGTCTTACTTGTCTTTAACAGTCCTGTTAAAAACTATGAGCTACGGCACTACAGGCTGGTTCCGTTAAAGCAATTCACAAAGAGCATTGTAAAGAGCGAGAAGTTTTTCCTGTATATGATGCTATATGAAAACACCGGCAGGGAAAATTAAAGAATCATTGACCTTTTACAGATTTAATTTATTATAATTACTACACTCTGAGGTTATAAAAGAGAGTTGGCACAGTGAAGGAGGCGGGAATTTGAAGGCATCCATAGTGATACCGATATATAACGAGCTGAAAACCATAGCGGAGATAATCAGGCGGGTGGAAAACGCCCCGTTAGGGAATATGGAAAGAGAGATTGTCATAGTGGATGACTGCTCAACGGACGGCTCAAGGGAATATTTAAAACAAGTTCAAAACGGAGACTCTGTAAAGGTATCCTACCACAGCCGGAATTTGGGTAAGGGAGCGGCCCTTCGTACCGGTTTTGAGACTGCAACCGGTGATGTAATCATAATTCAGGATGCCGATATGGAGTATGACCCAAATGAGTACCCAAAACTTCTGACTCCGATAGAGCAGGGTGTGGCCGATGTTGTCTATGGCTCAAGGTTTCTGGGAGGCCCGCACAGAGTTCTCTACTACTGGCACTACATTGGAAATAAAATTTTAACCATGCTTTCAAACATGCTTACAAACATTAACCTTACCGATATGGAAACCTGCTATAAGGTCTTCCGCAGGGAGATACTTGAGGGCATAAAGCTTGTGGAAAACCGCTTCGGTTTTGAACCGGAATTTACCGCAAAAATCGCTAAAAAGAACCTGAAAATTTATGAAGTCCCTATATCGTACTATGGCCGCACATACGCTGAAGGTAAAAAAATCAACTGGAAAGACGGTATCAGAGCCATCTACTGTATAATCAGGTATAACCTTTTTGCTTAATTGAAGAACAGGACAATAATTTCAGGGGGTTTTTGGAAAAAAGCACGCCCGTGGCATATAGTATTGTTTTGTCTTGTTGTACGTCTGTCTGTTTTTCTGCCGGCATGGTTAATGTCGGAGACTCCGGCGGTTTTTACCCGCTCCGACACGCCCCCATATTTGGCTTTGGCAAAACAGCTGCTTTTCTCCCACTCCTTCAGCAACGCCCACAGCCCTGAAGTTTTCAGAACTCCGGCTTATCCTGTTTTCCTTATTCCAGGACTGCTGTCCTCACATGTGGAAATTACCACGATACTTATCCAAATCCTTCTGAGTGCGCTGACTGTGTATCTTGTCTTTAAGAGTGCCCTTATTATTTTTGAAGATAAAGCGGTAGCTGCGGCATCCGCCTTTCTTTATGCCTCTGAGCCCCTATCTGTTGTATATTCGTTAATTTTACTTACTGAAACTCTGTTTACTTTCACTCTCATGTGTTTTCTTTTTCTTGCTATAAAGCTTATAAAAAACCCCACAGCCGGATATGCGCTTGCCGCCGGCCTCTTTGCCGCCATATGTTCGTATATACGCCCTGTGGCTTTGTATCTTTCCATATTTGCAGTGATATTGCAGGGCATTTACATAGTTTTTTCAAAAACTCAGAAGGAGAAGAAACGGTTAATCATCAATTTAGCACTCATGCTTTTCGTTTCACTGTTGTTAACAGGCATATGGCAGATGAGGAATCTCAAAGAAACCGGCTATGGGCGTTTTTCATCCGTATCTGATTTTAATCTTTATTTCTACCACAGGGTATCAGTGATGGCTAAAAATGAAAAACTTCCATTCTATCAGGTACAGGATACGGAAGAGAAAATATTTAAAAGAATAGTTGCAGAACAAGGGCTTGATTATGCCAGCGGCTTTGCTTATATGCAAAGACAAGCACTGAAGACGTTAAGTGATAATGTAGGCACTTTTGCAGTCATATACATAAAAGGGATAGCGGCGGTGTTGTTTTCCCCCGGAGCAACTGAATATGCCGAGTTGTTTAGCTACAAGGGGAAGAAGGATATTTTCGGCGGCACTCTGGACTTGTCTCCGGTAAAAGTGCTAAAGAATGCCGCATCGGATGCGCCGCTTTTATTTGCCGCCAATGTATTTTTGGGTTTGCTGCTTATCCTCTGTTATGTCTTTATGGTGGGGGGGGTGGTAAACATGAAAAAGACGGATGCCGCCTGCATTTTTATGTTTATCGTTTTGGCATACTTTATATTGCTAAGTGGTGGGGTAACCGGCTACGGCAGATTCAGACATCCGGTTATGCCGGTTATTTCAATTTTTGGAGGATATGGACTGCTTCAGATTATAGCCCGCATAAGGAGCTGCCCGTTGAAATAATCAGTGGTTTTATGTTAAAAAATAGTACCTGAATAAGCCGGAGCATATAATGGAGATGGATTTATCTCAGGCTGCATTCATAGATATAGTTTAAATTTTTAAATAAAAAAGGGACTACATTGCCGGTAAAGTTTAAGGTGAACCCTCTAAACTCTGAGAAACGGGGGGCAAGGGGAATTGTTTCCCTCGCAGGATGGGGTTTAAGGGGAAGGATGGAGTCCTTCCACTTACTATATTTTTGGTTTCAACCCTGGTATTACCGTGTTTTTAGTTCTGTTTACTGCCCCATTAGCGGTCTTTAAAAATGATGATTAAATCTGATAATCTGCTGAACTTCAAAGAGCTGGCAATGGTTGCACTCTTATGTGTTTTAACTCTGTTTTTATCCGGTCAAATGAAAGATAATAATGAGAATAATTATGGAGGGTACGGCTCCGATGTAAATATTTATCTGGATTTGGCTAAAAACTACAAAATATTTGGTGATTTAAAGTTCAGCCCTGATATCGGCTACCATGCAGTTTCACTTAGTTTAAAAAGCAGTAACTATACGGATTGTTTAACCTATTTACATGCGTATCCGTTGCTGATTTCAGGCGTCTCTTATGTAACCGGCGGGGACATGGTAAAGTCTGCACGAGTGATTAATATCTTTTTATTTTTATTAATTTCATGTAGTGCATATATATCAATAAAGATTTTATATAAGGACATGGCGTCAAAGCGTAACCGGATTTTATTTTTAATTTATATAGTGCTCAATCCGGCATTTATACTGTTTCTGGCCTCAATAGGAATAGATATGGTAATGACCGGACTCATGTCATTTGTAATGATGTTGATTTTGTTATTAACGCTCAGCGAAAACATCAGAAAGAGCTCCTTTGTTATAATGAGTGCCGGGTTGGCCCTTTACACTTTTTTATTATGCTTTGGGAGAAATAACATGGTGGCATATATTTTACCAATATTTTTTTTTCTTACTGTTTATTTTTTTACCAAAAAAAACAGGAGGCTTTTCAGTGTGTTTATTTTAATGGTACTTATTATATTAGCAGCTATGTCAATACAAATAACAAGAATGAAACACCTGACCGGTGAATATGTTAATTCCATACACAGCGGCTATAATTTATTTTTAAATTACGTTTTTTACAATATTGACAAAAATGATACGATGTATTATAAGTGGAAGGAGCCGGCTCATAATGATAAGTTATTTCTTAAACTATTAAGAGACGGTAAAAGCGAAAATGCGGCACAGTTGTCGATAAGCAAGGAGTTCAAAAAACTATCATATACTTACATAAAAGAGCATCCTGATATATTTAGGAAATCACTATATAAAAACATGAAAAAAATATTTATAGACAGGGACTATTACTGGTTTCCAGCCATATTTCTTATTAAATATCATGGCTACAGTGACACTATCAGGGCGTATCTCGATGTGTATCCTGACATGGCGTATAAAGACAAGAAATTCAGACAAATCTACAAATATTTTGATGGAGTATATTATGTTGTTTATTGTTTATTACCATTTTGGTCGTTAGTGATTGTGATTTTAGTCAATGGTGTTAAACTGTTAAACGGCGGTATTGAGAAAATCGTAGTAAGAGAGGCAATTTTATTTATATTTTCCTGTTCATCGGTAATTTTCATGGCAGCCACAGCGTATTTTCTTTCAGAGGTACGATACAGGATGCCGGTTTTTTTGACGTCATATTTATGTGTCTTACAAACATGTGATTATATAGGAGACTGCATTAGAAGGGTTGCCGGAAGGAAGCCTGTTGTATGGAGAGGGTAATATTGTTTTTAAAGATGAAGATAATCATGAAAATAATATTGAAGATAAGGTGACAAAAAAAATCATTGGGGAGGGTACGTTTAATGGTAAAAACAAATCCGCTGACAGAGTTGAAAATGGCCGGGCAGAGTTTTTGGTACGACAACATAAGCCGTGAGTTTATAGGTAGCGGACAATTAAAAAAAATGATGGATGAAGACGGCCTCTTAGGAATTACGTCAAATCCAAGTATTTTCTATAAATCTATACGGGATGGCAAGGAGTATGATGCACAGATGTCGGAGCTTTTTAAAGAGCCCGGGGTGAGTTCAAAAGAGGTATTCTACAGCCTTGAGACTAAAGACATAATTGATGCAGCTACAATGTTATATCCGATATATGAATCCAGCAAGGGGGTGGATGGTTATGTAAGCATAGAGGTTGACCCAAACTATGCCTATGATGCCGGGGCAACGATTTCAGAAGCTTTGGAGCTATATAAAAGGCTCAACATGGCCAATATAATGATAAAGGTGCCGGCCACAAAGGAGGGAGTGGAGGCCATAAGGGAGTTGACGGCAAATGGAGTTAATGTAAACGTAACGTTGCTTTTTTCAGTCAAGAGGTATGAAGAGACGGCCATGGCTTACATTGAAGGGCTTGAAGAGGCTTTAAAAAGAGGCCGTAGTATAGCTAATACGGCTTCAGTAGCCAGCTTTTTTATAAGTAGAATGGATACAGCGATTGATAAAATATTTGATGCCCGTATAAATGCCACAACCAACCCCGATGAAAAACAATGGATCGAGTCCCTTAAGGGTAAATCTGCTGTGGCATATGCCAAAAGTGCTTACCAGTCAATGGTGGCACTGTTTTCGACAGAGCGTTTTTTGGCATTAAAGCAGCGTGGGGGGCGCCTGCAACGGCTCTTGTGGGCAAGCACAAGCACCAAGAACCCTGCCTACAGTGATTGCTTGTATGTGGAGTCCCTCATAGGCCCCCAGACAATTAACACTATGCCTCATGAGACTGTAACGGCCTTTAAAGACCATGGAAAAATTGAGAGAACCATTGACAGAGGCCTTGATGAAGCCTCAGCGGTTTTAGATGATATTAGTGATTTAAACATCAACCTTGATGTTGTAACTGCGACACTTGAGGATGACGGGGTACGCTTGTTTGTAGAGGCATTTAACTCACTTCTTGATCTTATAGAGGGGAAACGGCCTGTGAGGTAAATGATAAAATCCGATAGTTTTTTAAATTTTAAAGAACTGGCTATAGTTTTAGCCCTGTGCGTTATTACCTTTAGTTTGGCAAATCATATAAAGGACAGCAACAGGAGTAATTATGCAGGTTACGGCTCAGATGCTGATGCCTTTATAGATTTGGCAAGGAACTACAAGATTTTTGGCGATTTAAAATTCAGTCCGCACATGGGGTACCATTCGATACCGGTTAATGTTGAAAGCCGGAGTTATACAGATGGAATGACCTATTTACATACGTATCCATTGCTGATGTCGGGTATCTCTTATGCCACAGGTGGAGACATGATAAAGGCTGCCCATGTGATTAACATATTTGTATTTTTACTGATTTCACTAAGTGTATTTGTATCGTTGAAAATATTCTATAAAGAAGAGTGTTCAGAGCGTAACTGGATTTTATTTACTATCTATATAATTTACAACCCGTCATTCATAGTATTCTTAGCAGGGATAGGGATAGACTTAGTAATGGCCGGGCTTATGTCGTTTCTGTTTATGTTGATTTTAATGTTGACACTGCTGGAGAGCCTTAAGAGAAGCGTTTTTTTATTAGTGGTTACGGGATTGGTTGTTTACAGTTTTTTGCTGTGTTTTGGCAGAAATAACATGGTGGCATATCTTTTACCCATATTTGTCTTGCTGAGTGTTTACTCCGGTGTGAAAAAGAACAACAGGAATGCTGTGGTATTTGTATTGGTAATATTAATTATTCTGATGTCATTTTCCTTACAGGTATTAAGAATGAAACGCCTGACGGGAGAGTATGTTAATTCGGTAAATGACGGGAGTGCCATTTTCTTAAATTATGTATATTATGAGATAGATAAAAGTGACACAAAATACTACAGATGGAAAGAACCGGCATATACGGGAGAGCTGTTTCTTCAGTTGTTGAAAGAGGGGAAAACTGTAAATGAAGCACAATTGGCACTAAGCAGGGGGTATAAAATTGTTACTTATGCTTACATAAAAGAGCATCCTGATAAGTTCAGGAAAGTACTTTATGACAACATGAAAAGAATATTTACGGGCAGGGATTATTATTGGTTTCCGGCGGTTTTTCTAATTAAGAAATCCGATGTCCCGGATGTCATCAAAAAGTATCATAAGGAATATCCTGACATGGCATACAAAAACTGGAAAATGAAGTTGATCTATGAGTTATCTGATTTTATATACTACACGATATTTTGCTTAATACCATTTTACTCGTTAATGATAGTAATGTTGTTCTATATTTATAAGCTGATAAAAAGTGGTTTTGCGGCGGTAAGTAGCAGAGAGACTGTTTTATTCATATTTTCAATTTCTACGGTGGTTTTTCTGGTTGCAACAGCCCACTACTTAGCAATGGCACGTTACAGATTGCCTGCTTTTATTCCTTTCTTCTTGTGTGTGTTGTGTAGTGCTGATTATGTAATACAACTGGTTGGCAGAGTCAGAGGCGGCTCCACAGTTTTGTTGACAAAGAGATAGCGCTTATTGTACTATTCTCTATTGTTATTATTATTTTACTAAGGGGGAAAAAGTGGCAAGTGCAGAACTTAAAAAACTAATAAATGCAGCAATAGCAAGGGAGTTACAGGTAAGCATCCAGTACATGTTTCAGCATATAATGATAAAAGGTAAAAGGGCAAAATTTATAAGTACCGAGTTTCGGGTGATAGCTATGCAGGAGATGCTCCATGCAGAAAAAATCGCCGAGAGACTTACCTACCTTGGTGACGTGCCTGTAACCGCGCCTGACCCTGTGGATATTACCGGCACAGAGCAGGAAATGCTGCAGAAGAATATCAGGGAAGAGGAGTATGCTATTGCACTCTATAAAAAAATAATCAAACAGGCTAATGATGAGGGTGACTCAACTACGAGGCTGCTTTTTGAGCAGATTCTGGCTGAGGAAGAGCTCCACCATCACACTTTCCAGACCCTTGCAGGTGAATAGATATAAGGTTTAGTAAAAATGTCTCCTGATTTTTTAGCTATTGCAATTGGTTTATCAGTTTAAGTTTTTTTAACTTTAAAACAATTTCTGTGGAATTGTGCTGATATCGTTATGGAGGGGTAATGAGAGAAGATGTAAAGATAATGGGTGGAGGTTTTTTTACGGCACATCCCATATTTAATCCTGTATATGTGCTGTCTTTCCTGAGCATTGTGCTTACAACATTCAGGGCTGTTCCGGATTTTCAGATGTTAAAGGGCTCTTTAAGCACACCGCAGGCCTTAGTTGTCAGTGAGCACTCAGTTTCCCCTGATTTCAGAGACCGGAAGTCTGAGACCGGCTTTGGAATTCGCCCTCCGGGCGGAGATGGGAAATTCCATGCTGCAGCTGTTACGGCTTCATCCCCTGACGTCCTTTACATTGTGAAAGAAGGCACAGGCGGAGGTACGGTTTCTGCTGTGGGCAATACTATATCATGGAAAGGCCCTGTGGGAAAGATAGGTGCGTTAAAACAAGGACAAAAGTTGTCAATTATGGGGACAGCATCATCTCAGTCTGTCATCTTCTCATGGAATGGTTGTAATACAGTTACCGGAAGCGATTGTGCAGCTGTTTTTGCTCCCGGTAAAGTGATAACGATAAAATTTGAGAAAGTAAAGAAATAGCATGCATAGGTGCATTAAGGTTATTTTCAGGGGGGGTGGAAGATTAAGGTGATTAAGGGGTAAGACGAAAGTGTAGTATATTGTGAACATTTAATCAAACAGTTTTGGAGGAAAATAAGGGATGGTCAACACAATTGAGGAGTATGTAAAAGATAATTTTACTGCGCCTACAGCAATATTTAATCCTATGTACATTTTGTCCTTTCTGACACTGCTCATAATGGTTTTTAGTTTTGCTCCGGCAGGGACGGAAATGTATAACTACTTCACGGCAAAAAGGATCGGATATGAGCGCAGCGCAGCAGAGCAGGCAAAATCACCACTGCCCGGACCAGGATTCAGAGGAGGCGGCGATAAGAACTATTATGCAACTTTTTCGGGGGCAACAGTAACAGATGCCCTATATGTAATTAAAAACGGTTTCGGTGACGGAACAATAACCGCCAATACCGGCACAATAACATGGAAAGGCCCAAAGGGAATTCTTTCCTCGCAAACAACCGGTGCACAGATTACACTAACGGCAACAGCCTCATCGCAGTCAGTCTTTTCATCGTGGAGTGGCTGCAACTCGGCAAGCTCAAATCAATGTACAGTAAATTTTGCATCAAAGGCTATGGTAACGGCTAATTTTAATAATTCGGTGGTAGGGGCTACTGCAAAAAGCGTTAGATTTTACTTACCGTATTTTCATTCCAATGCAAACAACGTAACCTATTGTCTTCTGTCAAATTCATCATCTGCTGAAGTAAAAGTTTCATTTGGGGTGACCAGCGGTTACAATACAAAGCCTGCTCAGGGGACACAGTCATTTGCTTCAACTGTAGCCGCAGGGACAACAAGAATGTTTAGATTCAGTGGCCAGGGTTTGTACCTTGTACCGCTAACCGGCTCATCTGAAGATAGTGTTTTGTTCTCTACCGATGTTGGCAGCTCTGAGCCTTTTTCAGGCCACCTTAGGGTTGTTTCAAGCACGGGAGGAGACGTTAATTGCAAAAATGAAATCTTAACATGTTTTCAGGGAACATCAAATCCTAAAAGAAATGTTGCCGGATTCTTGTGTGAGGATGACAGCACAGCCGGAGCCGGTGGCTTAAGAAACTTATTAGAATTCTAAAACTTAATAAATTATTAAAGGAGAGACAAGTATGAAGATTAAGAAAATGATAATTTTGGCGGTAGTAACCCTTGCACTGACTGTTTCAATGTTTATAGGAATTAGTGGTATGAATCCTGCTCACGTCGGCGCCGCCTCTAACGTGTATTACTATATGCCGTATCTTCACACCAACCCCAGTAATGTTGTTTATTGTTTTTTATCCAATGCCGCCACCGCTGAGGCTACAGTATCTGTAGCTGTAACCAGTTCAAGCACCAAACCTGTAGGCACAGCAAACACATTCACTGCCACCTTAGGAGCCGGCATCACAAAAATGATCTCCTTTAGCAGCCAGAGTGTTACATTTGGTTCAGAAAGTAAGGACATTACCACTGAAACCGGTGGTACAGTTAACTCAGTCACTGCCTATGGCGCTAAACTTTCTTTAGCCTCAACCGGCTCAGACCTTAACTGCAAAAGTATGACAATGTCCTGTTTCCAGGGAACAACAAACCCTAAACGTAACGTACTTGGTTACATCTGCGAGGACGACAGCACATCTGGTCCGGGGGGCAATAAGAACGTTCTGGGATTTTAGATTTAACAATATATATATCACAAAAAAGGAGGGGGTTGCCCCTCCTTTTTTTAATGAATCTCCCCGACAGCCCCTGTGCCGCTATACCCTGCGGGATTATCAAGATGAAATGGTGAAGCCCTTTCCCCTTATAAATATCCCTTCATGAATCCAATAAACTGAAAAATCTTACTCCCACTCAATAGTACCCGGAGGTTTACTCGTTATATCGTAAACGACTCTGTTTACGCCCTTTACCTCGTTTATTATCCGGTTGGATATGTTGGATAAAACATCGTAAGGAAACTTTGCCCAGTCCGCCGTCATCCCATCCACACTGTTTACCGCCCTTATGGCTATTACATGCTCATAAGTTCTCTCATCACCCATAACCCCCACAGTTTTTATCGGCAAAAGGACGGCAAATGATTGCCACGTATCTTTATAAAGCCCGGCACGTTTTACTTCCTCAAGCACTATGGCATCCGCCTCTCTGAGAATATGCAGGCGGTTTGCAGTAATCTCACCAATACACCTTATGGCAAGCCCGGGGCCTGGAAAAGGCTGTCGATAGCATATCTCCTCAGGCAGCCCCAGCTCCAGCCCGATTAGCCTTACCTCATCTTTAAAAAGCTCTCTAAGCGGTTCAACCAGCTTGAGTTTCATCACATCAGGGAGTCCTCCCACGTTGTGATGGGACTTTATTGTAGCAGAGGGCCCTTTAAACGATACGCTCTCTATAACGTCCGGATAGAGCGTCCCCTGTGCAAGAAAATCCACACCTTTTATCTTATTAGCCTCTTCCTCAAACACTTTGATGAACTCATTGCCGATAATTTTTCTCTTCTTTTCCGGCTCGGTTACTCCGGCAAGTTTGGTCAAAAATCTATCAGACGCCTCTACCGTTATCAGATTAATATGGTAATGCTTTTGAAAAGTATCTGCGACCTTCTGTCGTTCACCTTTTCTTAGAAGACCGTTGTCAACAAATATGCAGGTCAGTTGCTCCCCTATGGCTTTGTGAATTAGAAGCGCAACCACGGATGAGTCAACACCGCCGCTTAAAGCGCAAATTACCTTGTTACCGCCGACTGTGCTTTTGATTTCCCCTGTGGCCCACTCTATAAATGAGGACATCTCCCATGTGGCGGCACAGTTGCATATGTTATGTAAAAAATTATTTATTATCGTGCCGCCCTCCTCAGTGTGTACAACCTCAGGGTGAAACTGAAGGGCGTAGAATTTACGGCACCTGTCAGCAATTGCAGCATATAAAGAATTTTGAGTCTGTCCCATCGTTGTAAAACCGTTGGGCGGCTTTACGACAATATCACCGTGGCTCATCCACACTGTGGAGGTTTTGCTCAGGCCAAACAGTAAGTCCGTGTCGTCGGTAACTGTTAACTCAGTCTTGCCGTATTCTTTTTTGTCGGATTTCTCAACGGCGCCGCCCAGCAGATGTGCCATTAACTGCATACCGTAACATATGCCTAAAACCGGCACACCAAGTGAAAAGATTTCCTTGCCAATCAGATGTGCGTCTTTGTCAAACACACTTGCAGGCCCCCCGGAAAGTATTATCCCTTTGGGATTAAAATTTTTTACTTTATAAAATGGAGCATTAAAAGGAAATATCTCCGAATAAACGTGTCTTTCTCGTATGCGCCGCGCAATGAGCTGTGTGTATTGTGAACCGAAATCCAAAATCAGGATTTTATCTTCAAACATTATTCGGTTCTATAATTGGGTGATTCTTTGGTTATTATAACGTCATGGACATGGCTTTCCCTGAGGCCGGCATTTGTAATCTGAACAAAGTGTGCATTGTCTCTCAACTCCTCAAGTGTGCGGCAACCGCAGTACCCCATGCCTGAACGAAGGCCTCCGACCAGTTGATAAACAGTTTCCGACAGCGGCCCTCTGTAAGGCACTCTTCCTTCCACGCCCTCGGGAACAAGCTTTCCTGCGTCGTCTATGTCGCCCTGAAAATATCTGTCCCTGGCGCTCTGAGCATCAGCCATGGCCGAGAGTGACCCCATCCCCCTGTAAACCTTATAACTTCTGCCCTGAAACAAGATAGTCTCACCCGGTGACTCCTCAGTACCTGCAAATAGATTCCCTATCATAACCGTGCTTGCCCCCGATGCCAGTGCTTTGGTTACATCACCTGAGTACTTAATCCCACCGTCTGCTATAACCGGTATCCCATGCTTATGCGCTACCTCACAGGTCTCAATAATAGCTGTTATCTGGGGCACACCGACCCCTGCAACTATCCGTGTTGTGCAGATAGAGCCCGGGCCGACTCCTACCTTAATGCCATCCACCCCTGCCTCTATAAGCTCCTGTGCCGCCTCTTTTGTTGCAACATTGCCGGCCAGTACCGGTATCTTAAAATTCTTTTTTAACTCTTTCAAAGTGTTTATTACAGCGTCCGAGTGCCCATGTGCAGTGTCTATCACAACCACATCTATACCGTTGTCACACAGCAGTTCAGCCCTTGCAACAGCGTCTTTGCCTATTCCCACCGCCGCTCCCACCCGTAGTCTGCCGTACTTATCTTTACAGGCATTGGGATACTTCTTTTTCTTTTCGATATCTTTTATGGTTATTAACCCCATAAGGTTAAAGTTTTTATCAACAATGGGAAGCTTCTCTATCTTATGCTGGTGCAGGAGTTCCTTTGCCTCATCTAAATTAGTTCCTTCTTTGGCGGTAACAAGATTAATGCCGGTCATAACCTGACTGACTTTCTTTGATGTATCAGTTTCAAACCGCAAATCCCTGTTAGTGAGAATTCCTATCAATTTGTTGTTTTCCGTAACCGGAACACCGGATATACGGTACTTTTCCATAAGAATCAGTGCGTCTTTAACCAGTGAGCCGGGAGATATTGTTACGGGGTCAACAATCATACCGCTTTCCGATTTTTTTACCTTATTAACCTCTAATGCTTGATTTTCAGGGGTCATTGCTTTATGTATTATTCCAATGCCGCCCTCGCGTGCTATTGCTATAGCAAGGCGTGACTCCGTAACGGTATCCATTGCTGCACTCACTATCGGTATGTTCATTTTAATGTCTTTTGTAAGCCAGGTCTCAACGTTTACCTCAGACGGCAATGCGCTGGACTTGCGCGGCACTAAGAGTACATCATCAAAAGTTAAACCTAAACGTATATCATCAACTCGCATAATCGGCACTTCCCTGCTTTATAAAATTTTAAGTTATTTATTCTAACATTTACCAGTGTTTTTATCAATTCAAAATTTATTCCAGAATCCGTTTGCGTTGGGGTTTGTTTCTTTTATCAACAGATTAATATTGCTACCTACAGGTTTCCGTGGGTTAGAGGAAAAGTTAACTATCATACCACAGGTAATAATCTAAATACCACGGAAGATCAGAGATTAGTCCTTCCCTGAAAGGATTTTCCCATAGTTACCTCATCAGCAAACTCTATGTCGCCGCCCATGGGAAGTCCGTACGCAATTCTCGTTATGGATATATTAAAGGGTCTGAGCAGATTGGCTATGTACTGGGCTGTCATCTCACCCTTTGTGTTTGGGTTTGTGGCAAGAATAACCTCAGAAATCGTACCGGTTCGTACCCTCTCTGTGAGAGCGTTTAATTTAAGTTTCTCAGGGGTTATACCGTCAATTGGCGAGAGGTTGCCGTGCAATACATGATAGAGGCCCTTAAAAAACCCTGTTTTTTCTATAACCGCAATACTGCCGGGCTCCTCAACTACACATATTTTATCACTATCCCTTGACGTATCAGCACACAGCGCACACGTCAACCCCTCTGCGATATTAAAACAAACACTACAAAGGCGTGCCCTTTCCTTAACAGCTAAAATTGCTCCTGCTATTGATTTTGCCTCGTCATCGGGCATAGATAGAATAAAAAAAGCCAGCCGTTGCGCAGTCTTTCTGCCTATTGAGGGCAGTCTGGTTAGCTCATTAACAAGTGTTTCGATTATTCCCTGTGACATACCGTGTGTTACTTGCCAAACAAACCGGAAATATCCGGCATCCCCGGTAACTGAAGTCCTCCCGTTACCTTTGAAAGGTCATCCTGCACGAGATCGTGTGCCCTCTTTAATGCCTCATTACAAGCCGCTACGACTAAGTCCTGAAGCATTTCCACATCATCGGGGTTTACCACCTCTTTGTCAATCGCTATAGATACTATCGCTCCTGCACCACTTGCCACTGCTGTTACCATGCCCCCGCCGGCACTTGCCTCAGCCGTTTTCTGGCTTGCCTCCTCCTGCATTTTCATCATCTTTTCTTGAAGCTTCTGCGCTTCTCTCATTATATTGCCAAGCATTTTTTTGGACATCATTCCTCCGTGTGTTTATTTATTCTATTTTCCAGCCTTTTCCCTCGGCTCCACTTTTACAAAGGTAGCGTCAAAAAGATCCATCGCCTCTTTTACTCTGGGGTCTGAAAGTGCAGCCTGCTTTAAGTCCGGTTTCGGTTTATCCACTTTTTTGCCTTCCTTAAATATTAACTTATATTTATTGCCGGACAATTTCTCTAAAATCCCCTCTATATAAGTGACATGTTTTAAAATTGGCTGCTTATGTATATCCAGGCCGGCCCCGTAGGACAACGTAACCTTGTCTTCAGTCACCTCCGCCGCCGCTTCTTTTAGTCTTGACCACAGAGGAGAGTTTTCATCACTTATAACATCAAGCAATTTTTCCCACAAACTTACCACAGTCTCAGGCTTTGCCGGTATATCCCCTGCCGGCTCCACGCTTAGCGCCGATGCAGTTTCTGTTTTATTTTCCACACTTTCAACTATATCTTCCATCTGTGGTACTTTACTTTCAGTCTTCTCAATTTCAACTGTTTTTTTATCTTCGTGATTTAGTTTTTCCCTTTTCAGTGTATCTGGTTGTGTTTGCCCTGCAGGGGGTGCGTTGTCTGCACCTTTTGCACTCATAGATTTAAACTCTTCAATCAATCCGGCAATGGGCTTGAGATCGGACAAAAAACTCGCCTTTATTAAAAACATCTCAAGCACTATGCGCGTTGAAAATGCTGTTTTTAATAATCCATCCGCCTTAACAAGCTCACTAAGAAGCACAACCACCAGCTCCTCAGAACACAGCTTACGGTGTGGGTTATCCTGAGGATTTACATAAAGTGAGACCAGCACATCCCTTGTGTAATCAATAAGATTTCTGAGAAATATCTTTAAATCGTAGCCATTTTCATAGAGATAATCAACCCACTGAAGGATTGCCTTTCTATCTCCTGTAAACAGACTTTCAAAAACATCTTTTACAACATTAATGTTAACGAGCCCAAGGAGAGTGTTCACGCTGGATTGTGTAATTTCCGGGGAGATGGAAACAATCTGGTCAAGCAGCGTCAGTGCATCTCTCATGCTGCCGTCAGCGGCCTTTGCCAATAAATTTGCCGCCTCTGCTGTAATGCTGAAGCCTTCTGTTGTAGTAATATGTGTAATTCTCTCTATGATTTTCTCAGACGGTATTCGTTTGAACTGTAAATGCTGACAACGGGACAGCACAGTGGGTATGACCTTTTGCGGAGATGTGGTTGCCATAATAAAGACGGCATGAGGGGGAGGTTCCTCAAGAGTTTTAAGAAGTGCATTAAAAGCCTGTACCGAAAGCATATGCACCTCATCAATTATGTAAACCTTGTATTTGCCGGATGAGGGAGTGTATTTTACTTTTTCCCTGATATCCCGGGCGTCATCAACACCGGTGTTGGAAGCACCGTCTATTTCGATAACATCGAGAAATGAGCCCCCTGCAACAGAGAGGCACTGTGGGCATTTAAGGCACGGCTCAGGGGTAGGGCCACGTTCACAGTTGAGGGCTTTAGCAAAAATCCTCGCTGTTGTGGTTTTCCCCACACCTCTTGGACCGGAAAAGAGGTAAGCATGAGCAACCCTTTTTTCGGCCAGTGCATTTCTGAGTATCTTAGCTACAGTTTCCTGACCTGTTAAGTCATCAAACGATTGGGGTCTCCATTTCCTTGCTAAAACTATATAAGCCAAAAAAACACGCTCCGTCAACAGAGATTATGAGGTGAACAATCTTTCCTCAATGCAACCGGGCAAAGACTTACTGTGGCACACGCAGCAAGCGCTTACCGCTGCTCCCTTCCGGACCTGACGGGGTTCACACAGCTCCGTTGCACAGGGCCATTGCCCGACTGCATTTAAGAAAGTTATCAACCCTTGTAGTTGCCGCTGTAAAATCCTAACGGATGACGTTTAACATTTTTCAAAAATACTGTGCTTTTTTTTACTGCATCCGTGATGCTACAGAGTCGCTGTCATATTTGCTTTTGATAATAGCATATTTATTTAAACAAAGTCACTTTTTTTATTTTCTCAAATGAAAACTCTTACAGGGTTGCAGTCAAAAGAGGAACGAGGTGGCAAGCTCCAAAATGCTGTACCAACCGGCCTGAGGGCACTTGTACTATTTCTTATGATGCCCTGACATAAAAGGGCGTAACATATCCATATTGACGTCATTAAAACCAACTAATTTACCGCGGTATTTCTTTATGTAATCATTTGCCTGTGATTCTACAGAAAATGGCACCAGCACGTCTCCCATAGCGCCCCTTACCTCTCCCCCATATACCAGTAAAGCGCTCCTTGCATCAATCCAGTGCCCTGTGGGCTTATTCCAGTCCTCTTTGCCCATGTCATTAACATAGATTGCAGCTATATTTTTGGGGCTGTCCGGCTGTAGATAAAATGTAAATAAATCCAACGTGCCGCAAAAGAAATCATTGCGGTTATTTGTATAAATCATTTGTGCCTTGGGGCCGGGGAAATCCAGAAGTATCATGCCGCACACACTGCACACACTGCTTCTGTCCAATGAAAGGGGAGGATACTTTGTATCCTCCCCTTTAGAGCAACCAACTATAACTAAAAATAACAAGGCTAAAGCCCAATGACTGATACCCCTTAAGCCTGCCATTATTTTTTAGACTTTAAACTCCTGCTAAGCGAAACACCGCCAACAAGAACAAAAAGCGCAACAAGCGGCGGAAGCACATATACCTTTAAAGGAGTTGAAGGTTCAAGCATAAGGTAATACCATGCTGAAACTGCACCCTTAATACCGCTCTCCCCATTTTGGCCGTCAAAGGCCGCTATAGAAAACGGTACAAACTTGCCGGGGATAACCTCAAAGTCATCTTTACCACCTGTTTTCAACGCTCTCTTATAGACCACCCTATAGAGGCCGTCGTTGTAACTTGTAATAACTGTAACATCCTTTTTTGGTAAATCCTCAACATTTTCATTTCCCTTAGCAATCTGCTCAACAACGTCGCCAGCTGCGGAAGCTTTCCAGTTCCATAAAAACACCGGATGTTTTTTGTCTCCCATAAAGAAATAGGGTTTTTCCACAGCCTCTGTAACCTTTACCGGAAACTGTATCCAAATAGAATCAGCAGGTTTACCATCTGAGCCATTGTTGGGTTTTTTATCGCTCCACTCCACCATAAAGGCAAGCTCCTTGTCAGTATAGAGCCCTCTTACGCGAACATTTGTGATAAGAGGAGTAAAATCACGTGGCTCAAACATAAGCTGCCCACCCATCGGCAAGTCCATAAACTCAACACTGTCCCATGCCGGGTCATCTGCTTTTGCCGGTATCGAGGCGGCTTTTTTGACCTTTAACGCCACGCCCAGCTTTCTCTGTTGTTGTAAAGACTTTATAAACACGGCCAATGCCCACCTGTCCTCATCCTTAAGAGAATCCATATAGGAGGTCATAGGCGTGCCGCTTAGTCCTACCGATATTGTTCTGTAAATGTCCTCCACCGCTGAACCGTTTCTTAATTCCCACGGATGGGTGTAGTCGGCAGGCATTATCGAATCGCCCCAATCGTTTTTGAAATTATCCTGCCAGCCCTTCTCTCCATTGCCGCGCCCTGCCGTGCCGTGGCACTCAACACACTTTGCTTTGTTAAACAGCTCTTTGCCCTTTGCTATCAAATCAGCGCTGGCCTTAGGAGGTGTCCCTATAGTTATAGGCTTACCGGCATCCTTAAAAGCATCAGGGGCAAATGTCTTAACGTGAGCAACAATGGCTTTTACCTCATCGTCTGTAAATCTGTCCCATGGCGGCATAGAAGTACCAGGGTTGCCGTCTCTTACAACTTTTGTGATATCTGCATCAGTCGGAGGATCCCCGGATGGAGTTGATCTGAATTTATAAGTACCCATTGTAAAATCTCTGGGCTTTGGCACTGAAAATTTATCAGTGTAAGATTTTGCATCCCCATCATAACCGTGGCACTGCGCGCACCATCCATTATAAAGTTTCTTGCCCTGACTGTCATCAGCCCCTGCAGGTGAATACCACGCCGAGCATAAAACCACAGTCAGTAGTATCGTTAAAAGAATTCTCTTCATTTTTCAACTCCTCTGTGTTAGTTAACTTCTCGGCTTATTGCCCGTGGCTTCATAAATGAATATTATAACCTGCCAGATTTCATCTTCCGTAAGGAAATCCTCAAAAGAAGGCATCGAGGAATTCCACGGGCCGCTGCCGGAAGGTAATCCTCTCCAGCCCTTAGCTACACGCCAAAACACAAAGGACTCAGGCAACTGCGCTATAGTGTCAGTCCCTCTGAAAGGAAGCGGTACCGGGTTATAGCCCTGCGAAAGGTGTCCTCTGCCGTCAAGATCGTCACCGTGGCAATAAAAACAGTTCTGATAATAGATTTTCTTGCCTGCCTCAAAATTCTTTTCAAAATTGGCCGTATCCTTTCTCAGCGGATTTTCAAGCCCGATAATGGTAATGGGTTTTCCCCTGAACTCTATCGAGGAGACCGGCTCCGGGTGCACTATCCTTGCAGATACGGGAGGCTCATAGTTGGGTTTCACCTTTTCATAAGTGATATACCCGGCAAATACAGGGATAGCGATAAACACAATCAGTATTCTCAGAATTAATTTATTGTCATCGGCCAAAACAGCCCTCATCGGCTCAAGAAAAGCCTCAAAGGTCTTTTCTTGAATCGAGAAATAAATAAACAGTGAAAACACCGACATTGCCATGTACATTGTTATAACCTGTCCCGGAAAAGGCGGCATAAAAAGCCCTGCGCTTTTCAAGAGGCCATAGATAAGTGTAAGCAAACCAAGGAAATTAAAAAATGGAGATTTCTTAAAAACAGAAACCACCGTTATTAAAAGCCCAATGGCAGCAATTATAGGATAAATTTTCAGCATTCCTATTATTTACCTCCTTTTTTGGCTTCTTTGTCAATTTCTGCTTGCAGCACAGGGACCGATTCAGGATAGGACAGGTCAACCTTGGCTCCCTTGCTCTGTAAATATGCAGACACTGCAATCAACTCGCCCTCAGTCAGCGAGGTAGGAGGCTTATGGATTGACGGCATCATGTTTTCAAATCCCTTCTGAATATATTCAGCCGGGTTAACCAATGCCTCAAACACATAAGAGTCAAATTTCATATTTCTTTCTTTGGCGCTCTTGTCCATTTCAGCACCTATTGTGGATATTGCAGGGGCACGCATTCCAACCTCTGTTTTTACCGGATGGCAGACCATGCACTGTCCTTTACCAAAAACTATCTGTTCTCCCACTGCTATCAGGTCTTCCTGGGAGATACCCTTCTCTATCTTTGACTCCTTAGGAGGACGTGACTCAGACTGGGGTAAAAAATATAAACCTATATAGGCAAAAAACACATTGAGGCCTACCACTGCTATCAATAACTTCAGCACACCGCCTTTCATGTTTGAGCCCTCCCTTTCTCCGCCATCTTTTCAAGTTTCATAATGCTCCAAAACAGCAGCCCTATCAAGCCATAAAACAACACTGTAACCACTGAGCAGATAACAGCAGCGTAGCCGTGTGTCGGCAAAAAAGCGTCAGGACTTGTGTCTTTAAGAATTCCGTAAACATGCCAGAACTGGCGGCCTCCGCTTCTCATATACCCCATCATTGCCATAAGCCATGTAAAAGTAACGGTTATCCCTATAAGCGCATACTGCGATCGTTCAGGCATCTTGCCCCACTTAGGCTCACCGATGATTTTAGCCCCTTTATACATCATCGAATCAATCACGAAGAGAAGTATTATGGCAATGAAAAATACTCCGAACTGGATTGGAGACAGAACCTTAACTCTTACCGCCGATGTCACCATGTAGCTGTAAATACCTATGGCTATTGTAACGACAGTTGAAATAATTATCACAAGTGCTCTCATAATATGTCCTGTTTTAGCCCAACTTACCACAGGCTCTTTGTTGCTTATCTTAAAAATTGAAAAACTCAAAAACGTGGCCAGATAAGATACAACAACAGCCGTGTTTTTAGCAGCCATAACGCCAAGACTGCCAAGGACAGGGTGGTATGCACCCATGCGTCTTGCCTCTTCCAGGCTCAGCGCTATGCTGTGAGGCGTAAGCCACACGGCGTAACCAAGCAGGTTTACTATAAACAGATACTTTACGTATTTAAAATACCTGTCACCACCCGGCATTTTATTTAGTGAAATCCACAGGTAGTAGTTCACAAACATTAGTATTGCGCCTATGAGTATTGCCTGCATAACCCACAACCATGCAAAAAAACCACCCATAAGCTGAATTCCCATCTGTTCGTTAAAAGTGTAAATTTCAACGCCCAATAAATAACCGATTCCCGGCAGAATTAATGAAAAACCTATAGAAATCATGGCGGATGTGTAACCCATCCAGTCGTAATATGCCTTTTGTTCATCATTTTCAGCAGTTATAAATCTGTAAGCTGCATAAGCCGCCGCTATACCTGCGCCAAAAACCACATTGGCAAAAAGCCTGTGAAGCGACAGTGGAATCCACATATACGTCTTAATCGCCTGCCACCTGTTTACGAGCTCTCCGGTCTCGCTTACTCCCGCAGGGGTTGTCATATACCCAACCCACGAGCTTGTTATAAGCAGCATGACTAGTCCCATAATGTTAAGAACACCACCTATTGCAACGTGTGCTCCCTTTTTGCCGCCTTTCATCTGCTTCCATGAATAATAGTAATAGTAGCAAACAAGGGTTTCAACATACATAGCAACAACATAGACCCACCATGTTTGGCCAAGTATCTTCATCAAATGCCCTATAAAGTTCGGGTACAACACGGGCAAACTTATCATCAGTACCGTACCTGCCGCCGCCGTCAGCGTGTAGGCCAGCGTAAAGAGCTTAGTAAAATCATAGGCGATTCTATCCAGCCTTTCATCGTTACGCCTCCAGCTTAAGAACTCCATTGAAACAGCAAAAATCGGAACACCCAATACAAACGCCGCAAAATTAATGTGGAGCTGTGCTATTATCCATACCCAAACTCGGCTTCCGATTACAGGGAAAAATCTGTAACCATCTTCCGTGGGCGCCGACAAAACCTTGTTTAAGATAAAAAGTACAGCAAAACCTATGCCCAAAAACAATGTTAGCTTTATAACACCTTTTATCAGGCTTTTAGATGGGCTAACGTCTGCCATAATCATCTCCCTATGTATTTATTAGTCTGCACTCAATCATTATTCAAAAAAAAAACAACAGGGCTCACCCTTTTCGGGTGAACCCTTTATATTTAACTTTTAGTTATTTTTTTGCGAATGAATGATCAAGTGTTGAGGCCGCCCCTGCCTTTACCTCTACATCCTTTACAGCCTCGCCGAATCCCTCATGCCAGAACTTCACTTTATACTTGCCGGCAGGAATGTCCTTTATCTCGAAACCTCCCTTGTCGTCAGTGATTGCTATGTACGGGTGCGGTGAAGAATAGACAAATGCACGCATCCAGGCATGGGCGTCACAGGAGACATTCTGAAGACCCGCTACTTTTACCGGCTTCTCTATTGTCTGGTCTTTGTTAGGCAGAGCTAAATTATAAACGGTTCTTTTCTTGCCCTCACCAAGAATTAATCCAAGTGATGTGTTGTGGAATATGGCGTCACTATTTTTCAATATATACTTCTGTCCCATATATGCAACACTTACCAATGGCTCAAAGGCACATTTTTTGTTATCAACAACGGTGTCGGTCTTAGGTACGGCCTTTCCTTTGGTTATATCCTCTATTACTACGATAGCGTTTTTAACCTCGCCGCCGCCGCCTACTAAATACATCCCGGCAGGGTGTGATTTGCCGCAGTACTCTGTGTCCTTGTTGATATCCAGTACAGGGTCCTTAGGAGCACCTGAGGTTTTCACTGTACCTTTAATGCTGCCACCATCCTTTACATCCACCACCTCATACTTATCAGCCGCAAACGCAACAGCGCTTACACAAAGAAAAACCATCATACAAAACACAGCTACTAATTTTTTCATTTACTTTACCTCCACATTTACCGTTAAAATTTTCTCACCTATCTTGAAAATCAAGATTTTGACATTAAAAATACTTTATCTGTTCATAATCTCCTCTATATATTCCTGAAGCACATTTTCATGTATGTAATGTCCAACAACTTTACTTACCAGCCCTTTAGAATTTATAAAAACAATCACCGGCACATAGTTAATTTTATACGCAGTGAGCACATCAGCCCTGTTGCCGGCAAACATGGGAAAGGTAAAACCCAAATCCCTCTTGTAGGCCTTAACAAGGGTGGCATCCCGCGCCATTATGTTTATTCCCATAATACTAAGTTTATCCTTACCGTACTTACTCTGAGCGCGCTTCAAAAAAGCCACAATCTGTGTACAATAATGGCAGTTGTTGTGAGTAAAGTACATTATTGCCGGCTTGTCCATCAGTTTCTTTATATCAAACTCCTTACCGTTTTCATCAATCATTATAAACGTGGGTGGAGGTTCTCCCTCCTTTACACCCTCTGACGCATAAGCAACAGCAACACATATTACCATAAAAACAATTATTGATGAAAGAATTTTTTTTATTCCGATAACCATTTATATTTCCATACCAACCAGCTCATAGTTAATAACATTTCTGTAATGGTGGCCGTAGATCAAAGGAATGCCGTTTGACTCCACATATGTGTAGGCAAAAGTATTGAGTATCTCTTTTTGAGGCGGTGTCAGGGTAATTTCACGCCCCACAGATATTTTTATTCTGTTGGGAGGAAGATTTCCAAAACAATAGTCCCTGAGTTCCGGCCTTGTCTTTCCCAGTGTCAGGTCAACCGGGTACCATTTATTATCTGCCGCAAAAAAACTAACCCAACTGTGGGCGTTTATACAGTCGGCCTCCACTTTTCCTTCATTTTTCGTCTCTGACGGCAACGGCAGCGCTATTCCCTGCTCCCACACAGTGGGTATCCCCCTGTGAATCATCATAGTTCTGAAAAGTGCATTATAGTCATCACTACGACCTGCTTTGTCTTCAAAAGCCATCACACTAACGCCGCGGGTACAAGCCTCGTGCACATAATTAATCCTGTCAATTACGGCATCATAAAAAATACGTGCTGCTTTAACAGGGTCATTTTGTCCACCGGCAAGATGGCCGGTAAAAGCCGCTACCTTGTCATTGATTTTTTCCCACTCCGATGGTTTAAGGAAGTCTTTCGGGGTCCTGCCGCTATCGGCGGCGGCGCTGCAGGCCCGCCTTTTCAGATTGTACTTCATAGTAAGCGAAAGCCCCTTTTTGACGCCTGTTGACTCCAGATAAAGCAGCTTAAATGCACTTGTTTCATCCCCGTAATACTTATGTTTCAGTGCAGAGCTAAACTCAAAGCCCGTAACACTTTGCCACATGTCATTTTGCGGTACTGGCATCCATATACAAACTTTTTCTTTTTTTACAGACATTAAAAACTCAGTCCTGCACGTTACCCGTAAGGAAACGCTCTTTACAGCTCTGTCATCAATGGTTTTTCCAAAGGCCGGCAGTCTGCTTAACAACACAATCCCCGCCGCCCCCAGAGCACCCATCACAAACTCTCTTCTGTTTATCTCTGCCACAATTATCTATTCCCACCGGTCATTGTACCATTGTCTGTGATAATTCCTTCAATGACTAAAGTAACCATCCCTGTGTCTGAGTCATTGCTCCACACCTCAACCGTCTTTTTGGCGGCACCCGGCAGGCCGTCAAACAGTATGGTAACTTTCACTTCCGATGCCTCACCAGGTTTTATTTCCACCGAACCGGCGGAAGCTTTAGTACAGCGCTTTCATGCAGGCACCACGTTTTTAATAACTAAAGCATCCGTTCCCATATTTTCAAATTTAAACGCATGGGTTATGCTGTCACCTCTTTGCACAGTACCAAAGTTGTAAACGGTTTCCTTAAACTTTATTTTAGAACCTGCCTGTGATGCTTTATCCTGAGAATCAGTCTGAGCTTTGGCTTTATCGCTTAAGTCAACATCAAGTGTCTTAGTTTCCCCCTCTGATACCACCACGGTTTTTTCCACCTCACCAAGCCCCTCATGCCAAAATCTCAAAGTGTATTTTCCCGGCATCAGTCCGGTTATCTCATACTCTCCTTTTTCGTTGGAAAGCGCTGTGTATGGATGATCAAAGACAAACACGATGCCCCTTAACCACGGATGGGAATTAGACTTAACGCGTACATAGCCTGTATCTTTTGTAAACTTATGAAAATCCAATATCGGTTTTTTAAGTTCCATGCCTTGTGTGGGGAATGCAAGGTTTAAAATAGTGGAACCGTCCTCAAGCGGCCGTCTTGAGGCCTCTTTTTGGTAAGCAAGGCCCTGTTTCAACTGAACCGTGTGTAAAATGGGATCATTATTTTTAATAATGTACTCGTTACCGGCATAGCCTACCGAAACATGCGGTAATACCTTACATTTATCTATTGTAATTTCCACGTTTTTCTTAGGTACCGTTTTCCCCTTTTTTACATCTGTGACAAAGACAACAACATTCTTTACTTTTGAATCTGAAATTAAATATTTTTCAGCATTAATCGTCTTACCGCAGACCGGCTCATCCGCCGTCACTGTTATAACCTCATCGGGTGGTGTACCGCCGCTGTTTTTTATAACTCCCTTTATGGTTGCACCGTTTTTAACGTCAACGCTGTCATACCCATAGGCCACAGTGCCCACCGCCAATGCTAAACCGGTAAACATCAAAATCCATGTCTTGATACGCATAAAAAAACCCCTCCTTTTATATGCTTAAGTTAGATACTTCTTTTTGAAAACAAAATAGCTAATCCACAACGGTATAATAATCCAGAGGAAATTAACCACCCATAAAATATACCTGTTCATAAACCCCGGAAGGTCAACAGAGGCAAGCCCCAGGATTATCGAGTACTGCCCTATTGTGAGAAAATTAAGTATTCTATAGACATCCACCGGATTAAGCACAAGCAGGAGAGAAAATATTTTAGGGCTAAGCACCCCCTTTGTAACAATCAACACTCCCACAAGGGCCAAATCGTAAAGGATAGTAAACAAAAGCCACAAAAAAACAGTGAATGCTATGGATTTGCTTCTCTCTGCGATAACCACCGATACAAGAAACGAAATACTTAAAAACATAATTCCCAAAAACATGGAATTAAGCACAAACATCAAAAACCCTGGAAGCGCCCCGGAACCGGCTTTAAAAATAAGCATAAGGCCGGGCAGACAAAACCCTACAACTATAGGGATAGCCAAAGAGACGGCAAGACCCAGAAATTTTCCAGCCAAAAATTCAAAAACCGAAATTGGCGAGGCCAGATACAAATCAAGCGTTTGCCTGTCCCGTTCATCTGCGATAATGCCCCCGCCCAGAGTCAGTGACAGAATCGGAATAAAATACACGGCAAGGCTTGTGAGGCTTGCAATGGTAGCGCTCATATTCATAAATGAAACAACCCCCGATGATACCGAACCAAAATAGGCAATTATCAAAGTGAAAAGAGCAAACAACAAGGTTATAACAATAACCCATTTGCTTTTTAACTTATCTGAAAGCTCCTTAACGGCCATGGCTTTCAAAGCATCAGTGAATACCAAAGAATACCTCCTCAAGGCTGGGCTCACGCACTGAGAAATCTGCAAATGAGTCCTTATGCTCTAAAACATAACTGAGAATCCCCATTTTTTTATCCCTGGGCAAATCGGCAGTCAATGTAGCGTCTCTGACAACAACATTTTCCAGCCCCTCGGCTCTCAACTGCTCTACAAAGCTCTGATTGCCGCCACTTAGTATGATAACCAACCTAAGAGGCAGATTAAAACCCCTGTAGAGCTCTTCAAGTGTTCCGGTTGCTTTAATGTTTCCCTCTTTCATTATCCCCACTCTTTGAACCTTTTCCTCAATCTCAGCCAATATATGGGAGGAGAGCACTATAGTCACATCCCTTGTTCTTTTTAATTCATCAAGTATTCCGTATAGTTGCCGCACCCCTACGGGGTCAAGCCCCGATGTGGGTTCATCCAGCACCAGCAGGGCAGGGTTATTAAGAAGTGCCTGAGCAAGATTAATCCGCTGTCTCATCCCCTTAGAGTATCCCCCCACCTTTCTGTTGAGCGCCTCCTCAGAGAGCACCTTTGCAAGCACATCTTTGATATTGTTTACACTTCCACCCTTTATACGGGCAAAGTGCTCAAGCGTTTCAATTCCTGTCAGGTTGTCATAGAACGACACCCGTTCAGGCATATACCCGATCTGTTTTCTAAGTTCCGTCCAGCCTTTTTCATCCGGTGATACGCCGTCAAATAACACGCCGCCCATAGTCGGCTTTATGATACCAAGCAGCAGTTTCATCAGTGTTGACTTACCGGAGCCGTTTGGTCCCACAAGGCCAAATGTCTCACCCTGCACTATCTCAAGCGTAATGCTATCCAGAGCCGTGACCTCTCCATAACGCTTTGTTACTTCATTAAAGCTAATTTTCAATACATGCCTCCTGAAATGGAGAGTTTCTCTATGTCAACGGGGTAATGGGCAGGTTGATAGTTTTCATACTTTGTCCTTAGTGTTTTCCAGTCTTTATGAAAAGGCACCATCGAGGGAGCAATGTCTGTCACCTTAGGGACTTTCAATACAGGAAATTGTTTTTCTATAATTTTTAAAACATGCAGGGCAGGGCTGCTGTATAGTAGTTTTGCCATGGGATACCGCCAAAAAATATGGTCAACCACTGTGTTTGACTCATAAGGCATGTCACCTGAGCCTTTCCCTGACATGTCCCAGCCAAGGTAATCGCTCCAGTAGTTACCGTCCCAGCGCTGATCTGTTGCAGCTACATACTTAACCTGCACCTCGTTGTCAATTATCGAATTGCCGGTTATCCTGTTTTCCTCTGAGCCGCCCCAACTGTGTATGCCAAGATTATTGTTCATTACAAGGTTTGATTTTACCTCATTTTCTATGGAATTGTACAGAAAAATCCCTTTTGTGTTACCGATAGAAACATTTTCATTTATCTCGCTTCGTATAGTTTGATTTATTAAAAAGCCGTGAGTCTTGTTTCCAACGGCAATATTTCCGCTTATCCTTGAATGCTTGGTGTACATAATGGCCATACCCACGAGGTTGTCAATGACAGTGTTGTCGTTAAAGGTACCCGAATCAACCCACATAGTATGGATGCCATAACGTGACTTTGTTATCTCATTGCCGGTTATTGTAGCATAGTGGGAGACTTCCATGTAGATTCCGTCCCGACAGTTTGTAATCTTATTTCCGCTTACTTCAAGATTCAATGTGCCCACCGCGGTTATACATGTTCCCCTGTTTATTTCATCCTTATCATTTATTCCCTCTATCGTATTGTCAACAATTGCAGCATCCAAACTTGACACAACCTTTATCCCAAACATAACATTTTTAAAAACATTGTTCTGTATCCTTATCGCCAGTGAATCATTATGGATAAGGACGGCCACATCATCCCCTACGTGTTTTCCCTCATAAATAATCTTAAAACCCTCAAAGGTTACGCCTGAGCTGGTTATATCTATAATATTTCCGCCTTTTGAAGTTATAACCGGGTTATTTATTCCCTTTATATGTATTTTCTTTTTTAATTTAAGTGTCTCGGCATATGTGCCGCCGTTGACCTCTATTGTATCCCCGGGCTTTGCCTTACTTAACGCATCGTTAATCGTCTTAAAGCCTCCCTCTCCTACTTTCAAAACAGCAGCCTCCGTCGTAACGGAAAATGCTAATGCCGCCAAAATAAAAACTGTAACCGCTGACAAAAAACTTCTCAGTTTCACTTCTTTTTACCTATAAGTTCAGTGCACTTGTGTTGGTCCCAGTAGAGCACCTGGCAGTCAAAGCAGTGCATACACTCGGAGTAATTAATGGCGCCTGAGCTGCTTATTGCGGCACTATAGCATAACTTCGCACATACCCTGCAACTGCCGCACAAAGTTCTTCTTTTAAGTTTGCTTACCGTCAAAAATTTTAAAAATGCAGGAATTGATATAGCAGCCCCCAATGGGCAAAGGTATCGGCAAAAAGCACGATAAATAATAACTGATGCAATAGTAAGCACAATGAAGTACGCAACAAAATACCACGGCCTGTTGAGTTTAAGCACAAAGGTTTTAAACGGCTCCACCTCTGTCAGAAACTCCGAGAGCATAAAGTTAAACCATGCAACCCCAAGTATAGCGGCAAGAATTATGTACTTTAGCTTCAACAGCACTTTGTGCACAGAGCCGGGGACTTTGAGATTAAGCCGCGGTATCCGGCGGGTAATGGAGTTTAGCAACTCAAGCATGGCGCCATATGGACACAGCCATCCGCAGTAAGCCCCCCTGCCCCAGATAATGGAGCTGATGCCTATAAACACAAAAGACAGAAAAATAAACGGCTCCATAAGAAACAGTTCCAACGGAAATGTGCCGTCTTTGGCTGCACTAATAGCAATGGCAATATTTGTAGTTGTGGGTTGGGCTTTTAAATACAATCCTGCATAAAAAAACGAGGCCGCTAAAATGAGATAGCGTACTATATTAAAAACAGCGGGCCTTTTTGTCAGATAGTCTCTCAGAATAAAAACCACTGATACTGCTGCAATTGCGGCCACAAAAAACGTTATCTCAACGGTCTTTTGTGCCCAGATAAATTTCCACAGAGACGCCTCCATCGGACTGTCCGTCACTCCATAAACCTTTCCGGCAACTCGTAGTCAACAGCTGTTGAGTAAAACTTCTTTGCCACTCCTTCTCTGAAAGTCAGTATGAGTTTCAATTTAAAAGCCGCTGTGGGGTCAAAGTCCTTTGCTCTTATAATAAACACTCCGCCCTCTTTAATTTCAGGCGCCCCCTTAGCTGATATTTCAGTCAGAATTCTGTAGTCCTTATCGTTAAACACATAGGTTCTGTCCTGCTGCTCTAAGCTGAATCTCTCAAAAACGCCGCCGCGGGCAAACCCCGAGCCTTTAAACGAGCCCTGTCCCCGGGCTGCTATAAAAATAGGAGTTTCCCCCTCCTTTAGCACAGACATCAGTTCATTAAAAGCACGCTCACCCAAAATGTTTTTACCTATGGAAGGTACCGACACTACTGCAAAATATAAATCCAAATATGCCTCCTTACCCTCTAACCCAAGGTCTTTTGGATTTATGACAAGGTTTTTCACGCCCCCTGAGGCCACAATATCGCTAAAACCCATAGCCTCATAGTTTTTCCCGATTTTTTTACCCTTTTTATCGCTGTATTTAATCAAGCCGGCTGCCGAGGCAACCTTCTTTGCCGTTTCCAATATTATGGCGTTTTCAACTACCGCCGTAACGGTAGCTCCGGTCAGAGCATCCATTTTAACATCGTTACCAAGGTATAACCCCTTAAGTGCACTCTTGCCCACGTACTGGGTTATGAAATTGATAAAGTTTTCTTCCTTGAGTCCTATCAGTACAATAGGTTCAGAGTGGAATAGTACTTTAACTCCTGTAAGATTACCAGCTGTGTCCATTCCAATAAGGGTTTCAATGTGCTTGCCGGAATATCCGACATGTTTTAAGCTCCAGTCCTTTGAGTTAATAACATAACCCACAAGTTTACCACCCAGATACCCCTCCAGGAAGCGGTCCTTTTGTACAAACTTATCAGCCTTTAACACATCCTCCGGTTTAGAACTGTACCTGTGTTCGAAATAAGACCAACTTCCAGCTCCTGCAAACGCTGCTGTGTATAAAAAAGATATTAACAGCACTGTCATTGTTGTTGTTTTGCTAAACCACCTGACTTTCAATTTAAACCCCTTTTTTTCATTAATTGATGGCTCTCAGGCGACACTGTGTCCGCCGCCTGAGAGTGATTAATGCAAATTGTTTTAAGTTACGATAAACCTCATTCTCATCTCCAGATGGAGGGCATGGCAGAAATTCGTGCAATATGCCCAGTAAACACCCGGTTTATCAGCCTTAAATGTTACCGACTTAGTTTGGAAGGGAGCTACAACAAAATTGATATTGTAGTTGGACAGTGCAAAGCCGTGTCCAAGGTCGGAAATCTCATCATTGTTGGTGACAATAACTGTAACTTCCTCACCTTTTTTGATTTTAACCTCCTGCAAACCATAAACAGGAGCGTTAGCCGTGAGCTTTACAGTGACCTTGTTTCCTTTTCTCTCCACACCGCTCTTTGTAACTGCAAGAGGGTGCTCAAACATATTGTATCTGTCCTTTACGACTTTCTCCACTAAGTCTCTTCTTACTATGATACAGTCATGAGGCTCAATGTAGGTGGCTGAGTCATGAACAATTTTAAGTTTCTCTCCGGATATGTCAATAAGCTGTTCACACTCGTTTTTAGCAGGGCCTACATTTAGAAACCTGTCTTTGGCAAACTTATTAAGAGAAACGAGCCATTTACCGTCAGCCTCTTTTGTCTCCGCCATTGAGGCCATTATGTGCCCCACCTGGTAGTGGATATCTAAAACGTCAACGATGTGGGCGTTTTTCTTCTTTTCCTCCGCCCCTGCTTTCTCAGCATCTATAGCCTTCTGGATGTTCCACTTCACGTTGGTGCTGTCTATGAACACGGAGGTGTAGGCATTCCCTCTGCCGTCAAAAGTGGTGTGTAAGGGGCCAAGACCGATGTGTGGCTGTGCAACAATGCAGTCTTTAGGCTTAATTTTTCCGTTAAAGGCGTCATCCAGCTTAGCTATTTCGACAATGGAACAAACCGTTGCAACCTTCCCTGAGCATACGGCATACTTGCCGTCCGGGGTGACATTTACTCCGTGAGGGTTTTTAGGAATTGGAATGCGTAGCACGATGTCGGATTTTCCCTCTCTGCCGTCAATCACCTTAACACCGCCAACAGTGGTAAACTTGCCGTCCTTTAGGGCCTTGCGGATTCTTTCCCAGTTAAAGACAAAAAGTGCGTCGTTGTCGTTAACAAGCATTTCAGATACCGTGACGCCTTTTTCCGTGTTATATGACGTAGTCATGGAGTACTTTCCGGCATAGTCGGTTGCCGCCAAATCCATATTCTCGTCTATCATAACCTGACACACAATTTCCATTTTCTCGGCGTCAATTATTGTGTGCACTCCGTAGTACTTGCTCTGCGGATCGGCGGGATTATTTGGAACCGGCACCTGGAACTCACCGTTGCAGACCAGCCACTCGGTCTTAGGCGCTCTTTGTGTAAACAGACCGTGCATTCCCTGAACATTGGGAACATCCAGTATCTTATCCACTTCCATGTAGTCCATCCTGATACGTGCTACACGGTTGTTGAGTTTGTCATTGACAAACAGATACTTACCATCATATATACCGTCTTTATATGAACCGTGAACGTGGTGGGTATCGCCGCAGAACTTTCCGCGCAGCAGCGCCTTGCTTTCGTTGGTTACGCCGTAACCCGAACCCACATCCATGTTAAATACAGGTATTCTCTTGAGTTCTCTCATTGAGGGCAGTCCGAGAATTCTGACCTCACCGGAGTGTCCGCCGCTCCAGAAACCATAATAAGAGTCCAGCTCGCCGGGCTTTACCTCATAGCTCTGAGTGCCGCCCTTGGTCTCTGCGTGCGCCTCTGTGGCGCCAAGAATCTTGTTTTGGGTGCTACCTTTCGTTACGTTTTCAAGGGCGACAATACCGGCGCCTACAGAGGCCCCTGCCACTCCCAAATACTTAAGAAAGCTCCTTCTATCAAAAGACATATCTACCTCCTCCTATCTAAAGCCTTCCCATTAATTTTAAAGTATAAGAAACCAGATGCCATCTGTCGTCCTCTTTTAAAGAATCCTGATAAGAGGGCATACCTGTCCCGTCAAGCCCTGTGGTATAAGCGGCATATACATTCTCAGGAGCAAAACCCATCTTTGTTGCACCCGATGTAAAATCAAAGGGTATAACTTTATCGCCCCAGTCATCCTTCAGGCTGTCCGCCTTTGTGCCGTTACCTTTACCCTCTTTACCATGGCACTCCCAGCATTTCATATTCTCCCATAGTTTCTCACCCTTTGCAACTGAGTCAGGGGTGCCTACAAAAGAGGGCTTCTTAATGGGTATGCTGTTACACGCCTTTTCTTCCTTCCAACGCTTGGAAAATGTCTTTATATACCCTGTTACGGCCTTCAATTCCTCTTTCGAGAGATCTGCCGATGAGGGCATATATGCTCTGGGAATTCCTCCGCTTATCACCCTGACAAGGTCCTCCTCAGTGGGTAAACAACCTGTCGGGGTAGTTCTGAACTTAAACACTCCTGAGGTAAAATCCCTTGGAAACACAGCCCAGACCATACCCTTTTTCTCATTACGGTGCACGACATCAACCAATCCTTTACCGTCTCCCTTAGCACCGTGGCAGATTACGCAACGGCTTTCAAATACCTTTTTGCCAAGGTCGGCGGCACCGGCGGCGGAGGCGTCATTTACTACCAATGTGGATATTATCCCTAAACATAGAAAAACCGACAAAAAAACAAGCAATCTGCTCAACCCTACGGCATTTCTTACCATTTCTTACCCTCCCAATTCCTGGTTCCTGATTTTCTCTGTCTCTTTAAGAGTTGGTGTGCAGATACTTATGGTACAAATTAATATACTGCACAAACATAACCAAATGGAGACTTTTGTTACACGTTATACATTAAAACTCCGGACTTTTCCGATACGTCATCCTCCTTTTCTTTTAAATTAAAAAAAGGGCGCCATAAGAACCCGCACCGCAGACTTCTTTGCCCTGATTAAGTCTCATACACCACCAAAATATGGGTAACATGTAAACATTTATAAAAACACCCCAACAATAACATAAGTCACCAGCACTCCGGTTACCTGAGTCACACATGTGCGGTCCTTGCAACAGGAGCCGTACAATGTTGGACGTGGCTGCTTAAACAGGGTTAACCATCAAAACGCAGCCTTCGCTGTTATAACACAATAACATTTGTTTATGCAACAACGGGGCAATGTAAGCGTCAAGTAAACCCCATCTTCAAAAAAATAAGTAGAGGTGTCATACTTGTGTGAAAAAAGAGGGGGCACAGT
>JAMOBJ010000007.1 GCA_039908095.1 Nitrospirae bacterium YQR-1 | reverse complement strand
AAACTTTTGAATATAGCCTGTTATGTAGTGGCTAAAAAAAGTTGGAGCAAAGATGGAAAAAAGAAAATACAGGGAGAGTTATGTTCAAAAATATATAAAATGATGAAAATCCATATTGATTTTAGTATTGTTGATGAAAAAATAAACTTTTTATAGTGGAACAAAATACATAGGTCTGCTGTAATCTGAAGTTTCTCCTCTAAAACCACTTTTAACGGGATACAGGTTTTTCTATATCGGATTTCGGGCGACGTATTGACATAGCCAGGCACAGAAGTTTATAATAAACATCAGGGTGGCTGTGGGGGCAGGCATTAACCGCTGAAATACATGAGACATTATAAATAAGTTACCGGTAACCGTTTTTTTCAGACTTGTACTTAGAGAAAAGGAAGATGACCAAGTATATTTGTATCGGCTGCGGCTATATATATGATCCCTCAAAAGGAGATGAGCGGCAGGGAATAGCCTGTGACGTTACCTTTGCAGCGCTTCCCGATGCATGGCGCTGCCCTGTATGCGGAGTTACAAAGAGCGAGTTTGCACCATGGTAACTAACCAGAGATTTAAATGTCGTGTTTATGAGCACAAATACCGATAAATCTCAAAGCGCTGAACAATCGTACTGTAGCACTGATTTTCTTCAGGCTATAATGGATAATATTCCTGACTCAATATTTTTTAAAGACAGAGAAAGCCGTTTTGTACGTGTAAACAATGCTAAAGCAGAACACTCTAAAACAACAGCAGCGGAAATGATAGGAAAAACAGATTTTGACTATTTTCCACCGGCTCAGGCTCAAAAGGCATTTGATGATGAACTCCAGATAATCTCCTCCGGAGTTGCCATCAAAAACAAGATTGAAAAAATAACACATAGAAATGGTAAAGAAACATGGGTATCTGCAACAAAAATACCATGGTATGACAGCAGCGGCAGCATAGTCGGCACTGTAGGAATCTCAAGGGATATTACCGATATGATAACCTACGAAGAAAAACTCAGGGAAAGTGCCAATGCCCTTAGGATACTAAACGAAAATCTTGAGGAAAAGGTCAGAGAAGAAGTAAAAAAACGCACGGACCATGAACAGTTGCTTATACATCAATCAAGACTTGCCGCCATGGGTGAAATGCTCTCCATTATAGCCCACCAGTGGAAGTCTCCTCTTAACAGTCTTGCTCTGATAATACAAGACTATGCCGGAGCAGTTGAATCCGATGGTGAAACAACAAAAGGTGTTATGCATCTTGTTGAGGAGACCATGGATCAGATTAATTTCATGTCCCAGACAATAAAAGATTTTAAAGATTTCTTTGAACCATCTAAAGAAAAATTTATGTTTTGTTTAACTGATGCTATCAACAACGTCATATCTATAATATCAGCACTTTTAAAGCATAATTCTATTGACGTTTCCTTAACTGTCGATACACAAGTTAAACCGGAAATAACGGGATACCCAAATGAGTTTAAGCAAGCTGTGCTCAATATTTTAAACAATGCAAAAGATTCCATTATTGAAAAGAGAAAGACCATGGCTGACAGACGTTATAAGGGTAACATAGATATTGCGCTTTGTGACAACGGCACCGATTATAAATTAACTATAAAAGACAACGGCACAGGTATCAGCGACAACGTCAGAGAACAGATATTTGACCGGTATTTTACGACAAAGAATAAACACTCGGGAATGGGAATAGGGCTATATATGGCAAAAACCATTATCGAAAACAACATGAATGGTTCAATCACAGCCGAGAACCATCCTGATGGCGCTGTGTTTACTATTTTACTTCGTAGTTAATAAAAAACTTCAGTCTCCTCGCCACCTGTAGGCTACTGTGGTTCAGGCGACAGAGGATACTTCTTACTTTCCTACCCACTCGATCCGGTAAAGAGCCGTAAAATTCTTACAAAAAAAAGGGCTGCCAAAAGGCAGCCCTCTCTTATCATACATCTCTATTAAGAGATGTTAGAAGTTTAACTGTATGCCATGCCTGATTGCATATGCATCGTTTCTGGTGTACTCATAGGTTGTAACAGGGTTTGCAGTGCTGAGGTTTGTATAAGTAAATGTCTCAGTCTTAACTCTGTCATAAGAGTTACCTGTAAAGAAGTAACCGCCCTCTACATAGTACTGAAGGTTCTTTGCAATCTTGTATGCAAGTTTAGCATCAACTTCCCATCCGAGGTTGCCGGAAGGGTTGCCATTGTAGATTGCTACGTTTCTGGAAGCGTGCAGCCAATATAAATAGAGCTCGCCATAAAGGGACTTTGACATATCTGCCGCTACTCCACCCTTTAAGTACATGGTGTTACAAATACCTGAATTGGTTAAGCCGCCGCATGCTGTAGGTGTGTGGTACTCATATACATAGGTGTAGTGCTGGTCGTTGCCCAGTGAGGTTACAAAGTACTTGATATCGTTAGTGGTGTCTTCATCGCCGTTTCCGCTGCCGTAAGCAAACTCAAGTGTTAACTTAACTGGAGGAGTTATTTTGTAATCAACGCCGGCTAAAAGAGCCCAACCTCTCATTTTTGCATCGCTGCCGGAAGCTATCCTGTAATTTCCTGCCTGAGCCTCAATATCGCCTCTTAAGGTTAACCCGTTGCTCCATGTACCATCAGCGCGTACGCCGAAGTTCCATAAGTGCACTTTTGCATCGGTGCTGCCGCCAAATGACTGGTCATCAACATAAGTTATATCGCCGCTGATACCCCAGTGTGGGTTCCTGTATCTAACTTCCGCTACATATGCGTCTGCATCATCAGGTGCGCCGATTGTGCTTTCTTTAAACTTTATTGTTTTTACTTCAATATGCCATTCCTTTGAAGGGTCTGCTATGAACCTGATACCATCATCGCCGAATTTTGTGTGATCAAAAAACAGCCCGTTTCCGAGTTTGAAGAGCTGATGTCCAATCTGCACGCCAACGCCGTTCTTGTAGTACTTAAGCCATGCCTGGCGAAGCCTGAGGTCTCCAGCTTTTGCGTTACCAACCTGAGCTATGCCGGTTGCTGCCGAGCTTGTGCCCCATCTTTCAGTATCTGTGGTGTTTGTATCACCCTGGTTTGATTCAAGCTCAATAAAGCCCTGTGTTGTATCGGCAACCTTTACATCCATGCTGACTCTTACTCTGGTATCATAAAATGACTGGTGGTCGTCACCGGAGCTTATAACCCTGGAGCCAAGTGTCTGGGTACCGTTAGTTCTAACGCCGGTATATCTGTTACCATAGATGCTTGTTACATCATAAGCCACTGGTGTGGCTATGCCATAGCCGGTTACATTTAACTGTGTATAAGCTACCTGACCGTCATCTACCTGGTCAACTACGTTACTTCTGTAGGAACCTCTGAACCTGAGCTCTCCACCAATAGTGATCTTGGTGTCACCCTTTGCAACCATTGCCGTATCGGACTTAGCATCGTCTGCTGCAAACACAACAACGCTAAAACCTAACGTAAGGATTGCAATCATTGCCATTATTAAAAGTTTCTTCAATGTGTTACCCTCCCAAACCAAACTTGAGTTTTTTCTGCCTACGGCAGAATTTAATCTTGAAATTAATATTTCCACAGTCGCTTCATTCCGAATCCGATGTCTCCTTCATTGGCATTACCGCCAAATCCCTCAGCCTCCAACTATCACCTCCTTTTTTATTTATGTAAATTCTCCACTTTAAAATTCTCTTCCTGCCTCATCAACCGCTATATTTCATCTTCATCTGTCCGCTATATTATAATTCATCTCAACACATTACTTGCAATTCCTGTGCCAGCCCATAAAAACAACACTTTCAACACATTACCGCTCATTTCATGTTGTTTTTTTACAACACACTGTGTTCAAGTGACACATCTATAAGCTTCCACCTTTCAAACACCTGTTAACCACTACTTTACCTCCACTCATTGCGGCAGGCAACCTGACCGGCACCTTCTGAAACCAAACTAACACGTTACCCACCTTGCTGCCGTTAGAACACCCTTTTGGCTTACCCTGTGCCTGCAACCCACTCATCTTAATTATACATGACAGTTTTTAATGCACACTAAAGTTACCTGAAACGCAGGTTGTGGTAGTATAACCTATCTTTATAAAAAAAGCAAGCCTTTTATATACCAAAAAAAATTTTTTTATTTTTTTATTTTTTTAGGGCGAATTTTGTTATTTTTGCTATTATATCGGAGCTGTGAAATCTAAGATCAAAATTATAGAAAAATATATACTTAAAGAAATATTCTATAACTTTGTTCTAAGCCTTTTGGCGTTTAATCTGGTTTTAATGATGGAGAGGATACTGAAGTTCAGTATGCTGCTTTCGGGAGTGGGCGCTTCATTGTGGGATTTTCTGGGTATAATAGTGCTGATACAGCCACAATTGTTTTTGTTAACCATCCCTATGTCCTTAATGTCGGCGGTGATGTTTACTTACGGCAGGCTAAATACCGACAATGAGCTTACAATTTTGCGCACATGCGGCATGTCTTTTCTTTCCGTCTCAAGGCCGGTATTTTTTTTCGGCTTTATTTGTTTTACTTTAAGCCTCTTTAACAGCTTTTATCTTGGCCCTAAAACCGCTAAGGAGCTTCGTCTCAGTATCACAGAGCTGATTACAACTAAATCGCCCAGGGCAATAAAGGAGGGAAACTTTTATACATTATTTAAAGATGTTGTTATTTTAGTCAAAAAGAAACCGGCTGCGGATATTCTTAACGACATTTTTATTTACGATAAGAGGGACCCTGCACGTTCCTTTACCATTTTCGCAAGAGAGGGAATTATATCTGTATATGGAGGCACAAAGATAGGCTTCATCCTTAAAGATGGAGAGGTGTTTTTGCCGGAGGGCCTGGACTTAACGAAAATAACTTTCAGCAGCTACAACATGATACTTAACCTGACTCCACAGATAAGCTCTCAGATAAGCGAGCTTACCCCTGCTGAGATACTTGCAAGGGCACAGGAAACAGAGGGAGAGGAAAGAATCCAGGTACTTTTAGAGTTACATAGAAGGCTTGCCCTGCCGTTAATCGTGCTGGTACTCAGTGCCCTTGCCCCTGCAATAGCCTTTGCCTCCAAAAAGACCGGCAGGCTGGGAGAGCTGAGTCTTGCCATGCTGGTCTTTATAACCTACTACAGCGGCCTTATTTATTTTGAAAAGCTGGCACGTACCGGAAAACTGCCTCACTACGTAAGCGGATGGCTTCCTCTTATAATTCTCCTAACATTTACGTCGGTCTTTTTCAGCAGGATGACCAAACGATGAAAATCCTCACAAGACTTTACGTAAAGGAGACAGCTTCAGTTGTGTTTATCGTCTCCCTCGGTCTTTCAGTTTTAATTGCCTTGTTTGAGGTTATAGACAAACTCGATAAGCTGGTTAAATTCTCTCCCGGTTTTAACGATTTTGCCTTGTACTGGGTTTATGTGCTGCCTAAGTATTTAAAGTATCTGCTGCCTATGGCAGTGTTGATGGCAGTGCTTGTTGTGTTTGGCCATGCATCCAAAGCCGGCGAACTGGTTGCTGTTAAAGCCTCCGGTGGAAGGTTAAAGAAGCTCTTTCTGCCTGTTATTATTATGGCGCTTATGGTCTCAATTTTTGACTTTGCGGTTGATGAATTTATTGCCGGCAAATTTAACCTCTATGCCAACAACCTGCTTTTTAAGATTAAAAACAAAAAAGAACGCCTTGTATTTAAAACAAAGGATGTGTGGTTTATGGAAAAGGGCAATATGATTATCTACGCCTCCAGCTATCAACCTGAGGATAAATCACTGACCGACGTAAGCATATTTATCACAGAGGGCGGCAAACTGGCTGAAATTATAAGAGGTAAGAGATGCTACTTCAACGGTACGCTCTGGGTCATGGATGAGGCGCTGAAATACGACCTCGGTGCAATGAGCGCCTCAAAAGTCAAAGAGCTGCATTTTGAAGAGTTTAAAACCACCAACATTTATGATGAAAGCGTTATGATTTCTGATGAAATGTCCTTTGTGGATTTATACAAACATAACAGCAGGCTGAGAGTTGCCGGCTATAACAACCAGAGGGTGCTCGTTGACTTAAATGCAAAGCTCTCGTATCCGTTTACGTGCATGGTTATGGTGTTGTTGGGGCTCTCCATATCGGCACGGTTTAAAATGGGAGGCAACATAATCAACGTGGGGCTCTCCATTGCCATAAGTCTCATTTACTGGATTTTCTTTGCCATGGCCATATCTCTGGGGTACTCGGGGATTTTACCGGCATTTCTTTCCGCATGGGTCATTCCTGTCTCCTTTGGCAGTGTCGCCGCTTACTTCTTTAATAAAATTCCGGAGTAGTAACCGGAGCACTAATACCAAGTAGCAGTCATCCGATTAACTTTGTCAGCATCGTCACAAGCTCCTTAACGGTTTAAGATTGTGAGTTAACAAAAGTCTTTACAATTTCTGCATGTTCTGCAGTAAGGTTAACAAATTCCATGCCGACAAGTGAGTGGTCGTACTTACGCTGTATTGACCTTGATGTGGCTTGTATGTTTTCAAGAGTTCTGTTAAGCAGCCGGAATGTGATATAGAACTCCTTATTATATTGGAATTCCTTATCCGTTGCGGTCTGAATTCTGATAAAGCATCCATTGTTGCTTATATTTAGAATAACAGCATCGTAAGTGGAAATAGTTTGAAGCTCCAGTACCTTTGCAGGTATTGTTACCTGAATTCTCTGCTGCTTGCGTTTAGCGACCTTGGCACGCTTAAACACGCCATATCCCCACAACTGGTAACGGTTTATTATAACATTTACTTTAGAAGGAGGTACAATTGTTTTAACGGTAAACTCATCTAAAGATGTATCTCTTTTTATGGCAACAGTCGGCACCTTGTTATTATGCCTTAACACCGTATAAGCAATTGGAGCGTTAATTCTCTCTCCCCTTTGCGTAACAATAGCAATCTCATTGTTTGCCAGCTGTACGAAAGTGCCCGGGGGATATATACCGAGGTTTTTAATAAATACGGCGGATATATCAGGATCGAGACTTTCGTTTTTATTGAGAAATAATTCCTTCAGTGCAACCGTGGGCAACAGTGGTTTGCGGTAATGCCTGCCGGAGACCCGTGCACAGTAAATATCTGCAAGAGCTATTACTCTGGATGGTTCCTCTATGCCTTTGTCTTTTAGTTTTGAAGGATAACCGGTGCCGTCAAGCATCTCATGGTGCTGAAGCACGGCGGTAAGCCATAGATCGTTTTTAACACCAAACTGTTTAAGTACTTTAACGCCCTCTAACGGGTGCTTGTTTACCTCCTCTTTCTGATACGGTGAAAGCGGCTCCTGTTGAAAATGAAGCCTTTCCTGAAGTTCTATCATTCCAATATTCATTGTTAATGCGGCAGAGATGAGATTAGCACGTTCTTCCTGAGACCAGCCCATTTTCTTTGTCACTATTTCACTCACTATCGCCGTATGAATAGGATGTTTAACCGTGTAACGCGATTCATGTTCAAGCATTATAGTTCCAAGGGCTAAGTCCTCATCAATACTGCAAACATCCTGAACAATTTTGGCGGAATTACGGACTTTCTTCTGAAAATCCTTCTCTCTTTTTAAATTGTCAAACAGTCCGTCTATTTTTATGTTAAGCAAGTCAAGGTTTTCAAAAGGCAGGTCAGCATCAACTATTTGCTCTATGTCAATGTCTTCATCTTCCTCAGGGATAACCTCATCCCCCTCCGGCTCTATTACTATTGCACGTGATATTTTGGCAACGTCTTTGTCGGTCATGACATAGCCGCGCCCAAGCATCAGATTACCATTTTCATCATACAGGGGCTTATCCAGGGGTTTCCCTACCATTGCAGTTGAGAGCTTAAGCACTCGCATTTTCATCTTATCAATACCACCTACTTAAAATCTATCATTGTTACGGTGCTTTTATCAACAGTAGTGATGTAAGTATCATTAGGTTTTTTATCGGTTATTATATCACATATCTTAAAGAAACCCTTCTTTCTCCGTCATTTCCGGCCACAGGGACTGTGTCATGTGTGTGTATGTCCTGAAAAAAACCTCGACTCAGCCTCCCTCATCGGCTTCTCTCCTGTGAGTGTTCAAAAGGCGGCTTTTTGTCAATTCATTGACATATTAATTGCTCTCTATGTGTATAAAAGAGACGGTTTTATTAGCTATTGCACTCTGGCATGAAATTTGATATTATTAAGTATAAGGTGAAATTTATAGAATGGGGGGTGTGCAAAGATTATGCAAAAAGAAGATTCTGAAGAAGAACAGCTGGACGGTCCCAAACCAAAAAAGAAATTAAACATGAAGCAGCTTATAATTTTTGCAGGCATCATTCTTGTGTTAGTTGGAGCCGGCTACTTAGGATATAACAAATTTCTGAAAAAGCACGACGATGCCGCCGGTGCCCCTGAACAGGTGGAAAAGAAGGTGGAAAAGCATGAAGAGAAGAAACCGGAAAAAAAAGAACATAAGGAGAAAAAGAAACCAAAAGATATTCACGCCGCCATACTACCGCTTGATCCATTTGTAGTAAATCTGATTGAGGCCGGCAGATATATGAAAATAACGGTACAAGTTGAAATAGAGGATAAAAAAATGGAGGCTGAGATGAAAGAGAAACTGCCCATTCTCAGAGACGCCATTATTATCTTGCTAAGTTCTAAATCGCTGGAATCCGTCTCCGGCCCGGACGGTAAGTTAATGTTAAAAGATGAAATGCTTGCAAGGGTTAATCAGGCTCTGGGAGAGGATTTAATAACAAATATTTATTTTACAGACTTTGTAGTGCAATAAACTAAGGAAAATTATGAATAAGATACTGTCACAAGATGAAATTGATGCCCTGTTAAAAGGAGTACAGGCAGGGAGCATAGATACTGAACCGGCTGCCGGTGATGAAGCCGGCGTCAAAACCTACGACTTAACCAATCAGGAAAGAATCATCAGGGGCAGGATGCCCGGACTTGAAATAGCCAATGAGCGTTTTGCAAGATTTTTCAGAAACTCCATTTCCGCCATCATAATGAAGTTTGTTGACGTTAATATTCACGGTGTTGAGATGATGAAGTTCAGCGAGTTTATGAAAACCCTTCCTCTGCCATCGAGCATAAATATATTTAAAATGGAACCTCTGAAGGGGTATTCTCTGTTTGTGATAGGCGCTCCTGCCGTCTTTGCCTTCGTAGAGTACTTTTTTGGTGCAACCACGGCACGCAATACCAAGAGTGAAGGACGCTATTTTACTCCAATTGAACAGCGAATAATCAAGAAAGTCGTAGGAATGGTTTTAAAAGACCTTGCTTTGGCATGGAAAGGTATTGCCACGGTTCAGCCGGAGCACGTAGGCTCTGAGATGAACCCCCAGTTTGTTACCATAGTTACCCCTACTGAGGTTATCATAAAAATTGAGGTACATATTGAGGTCGAGGACTTCACAGGTAAGATGTATTTCTGTGTACCTTATTCAGTCATTGAGCCTGTGAAGGAAAAACTCTACTCAGGTATTCAGGCTGAAAAGCTTGAAACCGACCATCGCTGGGTGGCACGGCTTAAAGACATATTGTTTGTTTCAGAGATAAATGTCAGCGTTGAACTGGGTAGAACAGACCTCCTCATTGAGGAGCTCTTAAACCTTCAGATAGGTAACATCATTCCCCTCAACAGATCTGTAACTGATGAACTGACTGTTAACATTGAGGGTGTGCCTAAGCTTAAGTGCGTTCCAGGGGTAAGAAAGGGTAATCAGGCAATTAGAATAACAGGAGTTATTCAATGATTTTGGAGGTTGAGGTATGGATGCAGTGAAAGCTGATTTTCAGGAATTTGAAAAAGAAGCCCCTCAGGAGGGTATGAGAGATATAAAGTTCCTGCTTGATATTCCACTTACAATTACAGTTGAAATTGGAAGGACTAAGATGTTGATTCAGGATTTGCTGCAACTAGGGCAGGGCTCAGTTGTGGAGCTTGATAAGCTGGCAGGTGAGCCTATGGAAATACTCGTCAACCAAAAGGTAATAGCAAGGGGTGAGGTTGTCGTTGTTAATGAGAAATTCGGAATCAGGCTTACAGACATAGTGAGCCCCAACGAGAGGCTGAAACAGTTAAGATGACAGCTGCCGTTATACAGATGGTTTTTGCTTTAGGGGTGGTGATTTTTATCATCTACGGAATATCATATTATATGAAAAAACGGAACAAACAGGGCGGTTTTCTCTCTGTAAAGGAGTACCTGCCGCTGGGCCCTAAGAGGGGAATCGCTATGGTTAAGGTTGGGGCTGAGTTTTTAATCTTGGCGGTTACGCCTAACGACTTACGCCTTCTTAAGACAATTAAAGAATTACCGCAGCCGGAGCAGGATTTTCACACCAGTCTAAGCGCTGAGGTTGTAAGACTGGGAGATGAAAACATCTCATCAGCCGGTTTAGGATCTACCGATTCACGGAGTGGATTATGAATTTTTCAAGAAAGAACATCTCAATAAAAACCAGGAAATGTTACCTCTCCCCTTGCGGGGAAGGGTTAGACCGGGGGGTAAGATTTGTTACAAACGCCCTCCCCCAGCCCCTCCCGTCAAGGGAGGATAGTGATAAAAAAAATCTTAAAATACAAGCACTTGAATTGAGTTTCCTTGGAGGTAACAGATGAATTTCAACATAGATCATCCACTGGTTTCGATGTTTCTGTTGATGAGTTTTCTTTCACTTTTGCCTGCAATGCTTATAATGTTAACGTCTTTTACACGAATTGTGGTTATCCTGTCTTTTTTACGGCAGGCAATAGGCGGGGCACAGATACCGCCAAATGCAGTGGTAATAGGGCTTTCTATTTTTATTACTTTCTTTGTTATGGCTCCAACATTTGATAAACTTGCCAAAGATTCAATCGGCCCCTATATAGACAAAAAGATTACCCTTACCGAGGCTTTTAAGCGCGGCGAGGAGCCTGTTAAGTCCTTTATGCTCAAGCAGACCAGACAAAAGGACATAGCCCTGTTTATACAACTCTCCAAATCGGAGCAGCCCTACGAGGCTAAGGATGTACCATTTAAGGTGGTCGCTCCGGCCTTTGCTATCAGTGAGCTCAAGACAGCTTTTGAGATGGGTTTTTTGCTGTATCTGCCCTTTATTATCATAGACATGGTGGTAGCAAGCGTTATGCTCTCAATGGGTATGATGATGGTGCCTCCGGTAATGATTTCACTACCGTTTAAACTTCTGCTGTTTGTTTTAGTTGACGGGTGGAATCTTATTGTGGGGTCAATTGTAAGGAGCTTCCAATGACAGTCGAAATGGTTAAAGACATATCCGGCGAGGTATTTAAGACTCTGTTGACGGTATCCGCCCCCATGCTTTTAGTCAGCATGGTGGTAGGCTTGCTTGTCAGCTTTTTTCAGGCAATAACCCAGCTTCAGGAATTTACACTTACCTTTGTGCCTAAAGTTGTGGCGGTATTTGCCTGTATTTTCATTCTTATGCCGTGGTTATCGAGGGTTATGATAGCTTTTACAACTCATTTGATAGAAAAGATGCCGATGTATGTGAGGTGACATGGAGCAGTTAAGCCAGCTTATAAATGCTAAGGAGGCATCAAAAGAGATAGGTAATTTCCTGTTTATACTTATCAGAACGTCCATATTTATGGGTATGATGCCAATCTATGGCAGCAAGAACTTTCCATCTCAGTTTAAAATCGGCTTTGCCGTGGCTCTTGCACTACTTTTAGCCCCTATTGTAGATGTTAATATTACGGAAGAGGACAGAATTCCATCTTTTTTGGCAAAAGAAGTACTTTTTTCTATGCTGTTTGGAGGCGCTGCACGATTTATTTTTACCGCCGTCAATATGGCAGGCAATTTTATAAGCAACAGCATGTCTCTTTCCGTTGCCACCACGTTTGACCCTGAGTTTGGCCAATCGGCGGAGGTTAGCAGGCTTTTAGGGATTATACTGACGCTGGTGTTTGTTGCTATGGATGCGCACCACGATTTACTCGTTATGTTTGTAATGAGTTATGAGCTGCTCCCCCCCAGCAGGATTGTTTTAGACAAATCAATGATTAATGCCTTTATGGGTGGAACAAAATTATTTATTGTGGCAATAAAGGTTGCCTCTCCGATAATGGTGGGAATGTTGGTTGCAAATCTGCTGTTAGGGCTGCTCTATAAGGCGGCCCCGCAGATAAACATATTTTTCGTTAGTTTTCCAATATTTATTTTTGTAGGATTGCTCCTCATGATAGCCGGAATGCCGGTAATGATTTATGTTTTCGGCCTGAACATAGCAAATATAAAAAACGACATGTATCGTGTGATGGAACTGTCAACGAGCGGGAGATAGGTTAGAGGGAGATGGCGGAGGGACAGGAAAGAACAGAACGAGCTACACCGCGGCGGCGGCAAAAGGCACGCGAGAAGGGACAATTTGCCCGAAGTAAAGAGCTAACCTCCGTGGCAGGCATGGCAGGCATGATTGGTGTCCTTTACTTTGGCGGAAGACACTTCATCTTTAGTGCTAAGGAGGTAACCATCAACTTCCTAAACCTCTCCTACGGCCTTGATCCTTTTGTCAACATAAAAGTTGCAATGGCTAAAACACTGCTTTTGCTGCTTCCGTTTATGTTGGGGATTATAGTGCTTGCAATGACATCAGAGATAGCACAAGTGGGTTTCATGCTTAAGGATATGGAGTTAAGTTTTTCAAGGCTTAATCCTATAGAGGGGATTAAGCGTATATTTTCAATAAACGGCCTTTTTGAGTTTCTTAAAAATCTGTTTAAATTTATTGGTGGAATACTGATTTTTTATTTAGTAATTAAGTCGGACATTGTTAAGCTTCCGCTTCTTATGGGAAAGGAGTTCAACCAACTTACCTATGCGGCTTATGATTTCTTGAAAGAAGCTATATGGTATGGGTTTTTGTATCTTTTTGTTATAGCAGTGGTGAGTTTCGTTATAGAAAAGTACCGGTTTGAAGAGTCAATCAAGATGTCTAAAGAGGAGATCAAAGAGGAGTTCAAAGAGACTGAAGGTGATCCGAAAATAAAGTCGAGAATAAGAAGCATCCAAAGGGAAATTGCCAGGAAGCGTATGATGGCGGAAGTACCTAAAGCCACAGTGATAATAACAAACCCAACCCATCTTGCCATTGCCTTGATGTATAAGGAAGGCGGCAGCGCTCCCCCTCAGATAATAGCAAAGGGCTCGGGGTTTATAGCGGAAAGAATCAGGGAAATTGCCAGGGAACATAAGGTGCCTGTTGTTGAGGATAAGCCATTGGCGCGGTTGCTTTTCAAACTTGAGCTTAACACCTACATTCCACAGGAACTCTATAAGGCAGTTGCACGAATCCTTGCATACATATATAAACTTAAGGGAAAGATTTAGGATAGCAAGTGAACTGGCTTAAAATTATACAAGACAGAGCGGAGATAGTAGTATCCATAGCAGTGGTAAGCATTCTTGGGGTAATGCTTATACCACTGCCTCCTTTTTTGCTTGACATGCTGCTTTCCATATCGATAGCCATATCGATAGTTATATTGATAACCAGTGTTTATATACAGAAACCACTTGATTTCTCGGTGTTTCCCACGATGCTTTTGTTGACCACTCTCTTTAGGCTTTCCTTAAACGTAGCAACCACACGGCTTGTTCTTCTTAAGGGCAATGAGGGAATGGACTCGGCGGGGACGGTTATCATGGCCTTTGGAAACTTTGTAGTAGGTGGTAACTACACGGTAGGGCTTATTATATTTCTGATTCTGGTTATTGTGAATTTTGTGGTAATAACCAAAGGTTCAGGGAGAATTGCAGAGGTGGCGGCGAGGTTTACCCTGGATGCTATGCCCGGTAAGCAGATGGCAATAGATGCCGACTTAAATGCAGGCTTAATCGACGAAAAGGGGGCAAAGAAACGCCGTGAGTTAATAGCTCAGGAGGCGGACTTTTATGGAGCTATGGACGGTGCGAGTAAGTTTGTCCGCGGAGATGCCGTTGCCGGCCTTATCATTACCGCTATAAATATTTTCGGCGGAATTTTTATTGGTGTTATTCAAAAGGATATGCCCATAGTTGATGCACTTCAGACCTATACAATCTTAACTATCGGGGATGGTATGGTAACTCAGATACCGGCCCTGTTAATATCAACGGCGGCAGGTATCGTGGTCAGCCGTGCAGGGAAGGAGTCCGACATGGGCCATGATATAACCCAGCAGGTGCTGGTTAACCCTAAGACTCTTTTCACAGCGGCAGGTATTTTATTTGTTTTTGCAATTGTGCCGGGGCTTCCGCATGTGCCGTTTTTATTGATAGCGGCGGCAGCTGCCGGTTTAGCATATCTATTGACATTAAAAGCTAAAGAGGATGAGACGGCGGAGCATCCCGCCGAAATACCGGCTGAGGAGCCCAAACCTGAGACGTTTATTGAAATTGATCCACTTACACTTGAAATCGGTTATGGCCTTATACCGCTGGTTGAGGAACAACGTGGTGAGCTTCTCGGTAAAATAAAGGCGATGAGAAAACAGCTTGCCAAAGAAATAGGTTTTGTTATTCCCGCTGTCCATATAAGAGACAACCTTCAGCTGCGCCCGCATGAGTACAGCTTTATGATAAGAGGTATAGAGGTGGCAAGAAACGAGGTTATGATGAACTACTGGCTGGCTGTGGCCTCAGAGGATGTGGAAAGAATAGACGGCATACCTTCCAAAGAGCCCGCCTTTGGTCTGCCTGCTTTCTGGATAGAAGAGGCTAACATAGATAGTGCTCAGATAGCTGGATATATGGTTGTAGATACGCCTACAGTTATTGCCACGCATCTTACCGAGTTAATAAGAAAGCACTGTTGGGAGCTGCTCTCAAGAACCGAGGTTCAGAATATTCTTGACAACGTCTCACGCTCATACCCAAAAATAGTGGAGGAACTTGTACCTGCCTACATGACCCTTGGCGGAATTCAGAGAGTGCTGCAGGGGCTTCTCAAAGAGCGTGTGCCCATCAATGATATAGTGACAGTGCTTGAGACAGTATTGGATTATGCCCCAAATGTAAAAGACCCCGACATACTGGCCGAACACGTAAGGCAAGCCCTTGGCAGACACATAAGCAAACAGTACGCTATGCAGGATGGCTCGGTGCCGGTATTTACACTGGATCCACGCTTTGAATCCTCAATCGGCAGAAGTGTTCAGACCGGCGAGGCTATAAATCCTGATATTATTAACAGGTTGGTTAAGGGCGTGGAAAAACTTATGGACAAAGAGGGGTTACGGGGAGTGCAGCCGATAATTTTATGTTCCTCGCACATAAGGAGATTTTTAAAACGTTTATTGGACAGGTTTGTACCCTCAGTGGTGGTTCTGTCCAATGCTGAGATTTCCTCGGCAAGGCTTTATACGTTAGGAGTGGTCAGATATGAAGATTAAAAAATTTCAGGCAAGAACATTTTCAGAAGCGCTTTCGATGGTCAAGAAGGAATTGAGTGACGATGCCATAATACTGTCCACAGAGGAAATCAAGGGAGCAACTCCATGTGTGGAGGTAACGGCGGCAGTTGACTATGACGCACCAAAGGCGGCAACTTATGACACCCGTGCGGTAAGACTTAAAAATGACCTAAATATTTTGGAGAAAATACGGAATTTGAGCAAGGAAAGCACGAAAGAGACAAAGGTGACGAAACAGGCTAAGGATGGCGGAAAGGCTGCAAGGGGGAAGGCTCTTCAAAGGGTGGATTCCGCTGACAGTGCTGAGAGTGTCTTTCAGGCAGAGCCTTCAGGGAGTGTAAGAAGTGTTAAGCCTGCTGCGGATGATATTAAATCCGTTGAGATAAAAACTCCTGAGGCTCCGGAGAGAGCGGCTGTGGCAGCGGAGCCAAAGGCTGAGCCTGCCTTTACCCAGAGAGAGCTGGAGTATCTCTTCAATAAGATGACAAATAAAGTAAAGAATGAGATAGAGTTTTTAAGAGACAGCATAGAGGATATGAAAAATCTTGGTTTTGAAACGTCTTTACCGCCAAAGAAGAGAATGTTGTTGTATTATCTAAAAGAGCGGGCGATACGTGAGGAGTATGCTATACTATTATGTGAAAAGGCGAAGGATTTGCAAGACATACCGGCTCTTATCATGTCAAACATCAAAGTAAAAGATAAACTTACAGATAGAAAAGCGGTAATGCTGATAGGCCCAACCGGTGTGGGTAAGACTACAACGATAGCCAAACTAGCCGCCAATTCTATAAGAGAGGGCAAAAAGACAGCGATTATTAATCTCGACACATACCGCATAGGAGCAGTGGAGCAGGTACGCATCTATGCCCGCATAATGGGAATACCAGTGGCTGTGGCCTCAACCCCTACAGAACTTAAAAGCACTCTGTTACGGTTTGCAGAGACAAGGGATGTAATATACATAGATACAACGGGCAGGAGCCCGATGGATGAGGCATATATGGACGATATGGCGGAGATATGCCTCTCTGACTTGCCGATAGAGGTGCATTTGCTGATGAGCGCTAACAGTGATGATGAGTTTATGACCGAGGCGTATCGCTACTACAGACGTCTTCCGATAAATTATCTTGGCTACACAAAGGTGGATGAGGCGGTACGATATGGTTCGATGTATAATATGGCATTAACATACCAAAAACCAATAGCCTACATAACAACGGGACAGAAGGTACCGGATGACATAGAGTTTGCAGGGATGCAACGGATAACGGATTTGGTTTTAAAAAAGGAGTTTTTTAAATGTTAAGAGGTGGAGGGAGAGAGAAACACATCCGCACGATAGCGATGGCCAGCGGCAAGGGCGGGGTGGGCAAGACCAACATAGTGGCAAATCTTGCAATAGCTATGAAAAAGCAGGGCCATGAGGTGCTCATTCTCGATGCCGACCTTGGACTAAGTAATATAGACGTGCTTTTACACCTTGCACCCAAGTATAATATGCAGAATGTTCTTAATGGTGAGATGGCACTGGCTGATATAATGGTGGAGGGGCCCCACGGGATAAAGATACTGCCCGCCTCATCCGGAGTTCAGGAGTTAACGGTATTAGATGAATTTCAGAGGCTGCGGCTACTTGACGAATTTGAGTCATTTAATAGTAATCTAGACGTAATGTTGATAGATACGGCGGCGGGGATATCGGAAAATGTGGCGTTTTTCTGTATAGCGGCGCAGGAGATCATAATATTGGCAACACCTGAGCCAACGGCAATGACTGATGCGTATGCTCTGATGAAGGTGCTATATACACGGTATCAGGAGAAGGAGTTTAGTGTTTTGGTAAATAACGTAAGGGGTGAAGACGAGGGCAGAGAGGTCTTTAAACGTCTTGCCACGGCGGCCGAGAAGTTTTTAAGTGTTTCTCTTGATTATTTAGGCTACATACCTTATGATGCAGCCGTACCGGCTGCCGTGAGACAGCAAAGGGCATTTCTGGATGTAAACCCCAACGGTAAAGCATCTAAAAAGGTAACCGACCTTGCTTACAAACTAATGAGCAGAACCAAACACAGGGTTAAGGGCTCACTACAGTTTTTCATCGGCAATTTGCTGTCGGCGGCATCTGATGAAAAATAATAATTCGGGAAGGTAACGTGAAAAAATATAAATCTGAACTTAGCGACGAACAGAAAGAAGAGATAATAAAGGACTTTCTTCCTTTCATAAAATACACGGCATACAGGTTGTCAAACCGGATGCCGCCGCAGTTGACCACAGATGACCTGATAAGTGTGGGAGTGATGGGCTTGCTTGACTCAATAGATAATTACGATGCAAACAGGGCTAAACTTAAGACCTTTGCGGAGTTTAGAATAAAGGGAGCGATGCTTGATGAAATCCGCACCTTTGACACAGCACCGCGCTCTTTGAAGGAGAAGGTCAACGAGTTAAAAGCCGTTCATGCCAAACTGGAGAAATCACTGGGCAGAGTGCCTGAGGATGTTGAAATTGCCAATGAGTTAAATATCAGCATAGATGATTACTATAAGATACTGAAAGACGCCAATTCCGTGATAACGCTCCGGTTTGAGGATTTTAGCAGTAAGACCTCAGACGGCGAGGACATGAACATCATGGAGAACATTCCTGATGTTGCAGGCCGTGATGTTCTGAGTAAACTAGTTGATGAGTCACAGAAGAGGATTCTTGCCGGGCACATTGCCTCCTTACCGGAGAAAGAAAAATTGGTTCTTTCCCTGTACTACTGGGATGAGTTAACGATGAAGGAAATCGGCAAAGTGTTAAGCCTTTCAGAGGGCCGTGTCTGCCAGCTGCACACTCAGGCGGTCCTTCGCCTTAAGTCCAAACTAAGCACAGATCCGCTAAATTAGTTATAAGCACCCGGAGATAATTGAGAAACACTTTGGTATAACGTACGAAAAAACATGTCCACTATAGTATAAGGATGTCCCGTATTACTCAGCAAATCGTTTAAGGTAATCGTCACCCTCGGTGTTGCCGGTATTATTAAGTGAGGCGTCTGCCTTTGCGTTAACAACTCTTTTGATGTGCATTTTTTTATCTTTTTGAAACTTGTTTAACGCTCTGTAGGACCAGAAAGTTACAAAGCCAAAAAGAAGCAAAGCAACCATGACGTCAACAAACACCAGGCCTGTCCACCTGTCAATCACAAACCCAGTAAATGCGCCCAGAATGAGAGCCGCCAGAGGTAACATATATGCGTAGAAATAGCCTTTAAGCAAAGTGCCGGAATCTATCCCTATGGTGACTCTGTCGCCGATTTTAGCATCTATCAGATTTTCCACGGTAAGGGACATTCCGGCACCACCTGGTTTACAAAGTCCCATCTGCCCCAGCCCGCAGCCCTTACATGAACTCCCCCTGTCTATCTGAACCGTTGCAAGGCCGTCTGCATTTTCCACCACTGAGCCTGTTTCCACCACTGAGTTTTTCATATACCGCCTCCCACAATCTTATTTTAGTACGGGTGGCATTGTATCTCATATGATATTTGTCATACGGGGTTATAGCAAAAAGCAAAAGTATGTTCTTATTGAATTTATTAAAGAAGAGATTGCCACACCCCCTGCGGGGGTTCGCAATGACGGCATATAGCTGATTTTACTGTGTTTTTTTGTTCGTCATTGCATGGTTTTCGCTATAGGTTATAATAAGACAATATGACATTTCATCAGAAAAGGGTACGAACACCATGCAAGGTAAAGCAACACTGTATACACAAACAGGGTGGTTATCTTAGAGTGCCCAAAGAGCTTTAATGCCGAGCCGGCTGACTTTTTGGGTGACCAGAAAATAAGGAATTTAAAGTGGACAAGCGACTTTCCCTCATCAAGGACAAGGTGGCTTATGTAGCCGGCGCCTAGTGACAGCGCAATATAAAATCTTTCGTTCATTTCAATGCTGACACGTTGTAACAGAAGAAACGCCGCTAAAGAGGCAATTACGGCTGCCGGTATTGAATGCCACATACCCCTGTGGGTAGTCAGAGTTTTTTTGATGACAGGACAGAGTATAAACTTTGCGGTGGCAGCAGGCCCTACAGCCCATATCAGAAGCTCCTCAATGCCGGACACTTTTTTTTTGAAGTAAAAAAACACAATGATTCCTGTTAGTATTGAAAAGATTGAAGATGCAACGTGAAATGGGACAGAGGATTCGGAATCGAAATCAGCAATCACAGCGCCGGCAGTTGTGCTCAATATAATTGGAAGTACTAAAGAATGCTTAACGTCTGACACAGACACAGCAGTAATTGAAAGAGCCGCCCCTGTAATCAAGCCAAATGTCAGATGGCCTTTAAAACCCGGCATTGACCTCTGCAACAAGTTTTAATTCCGGCCATTTACCTATTTTTTTATCTGTATTCATTTCGCTGTTTAAAAGAAATAATTTATTGCAGTAAATTACTCTGTATTCATTCACTTTTGGTTTCCATAAAGCCTTTTTAGATTATTGATGGCAGAGAGGTAAAACGGATCGGCAGAAAGTGCTTTCCTAAAATACATCTCAGCACCCGCCGTGTCTCCCTTGAGCATCATCACCACACCCATGCCGTTATAAACATAGGGGGAGCCAGGCTTTAAACTATCCGCAATCTGGTAATTAGCTGCCGCCTCATCCAATCTTCCCATGCGCACTAATGTATTTCCCAAATTAATATATGCAGGCGGGTAATTCCTTTGTGTGATGATTGACTTTGTCAGCATTATTTCAGCCTCTTCATATCTTCCTTTTGTCGTGTAGGCTGCACCAAGGTGGCTCATAGCTATGTAGTTATTCCTTGTCACCGATAGTGCATGTTCAAAGAGTCTAACATCACTTGCCCAGAAACTTACCTGTCTGTGCGCAGTGAGCATAAAAAACATGGTTACCCCTGCAAATATAATTGCAACGGCTGCCGTGTAAATTTTATTTGAAGGTTTTTTCGGCACTGCCATAGCTATAGCAATAAAGAGTCCCACATAGGGAATATAGGTATATCTGTCCGCCATCGCCTGTGACCCCACCTGCACTATGCCTATCACAGGCACAAGAGTTGTCATAAACCAAAACCAGCCGGTAAAAAATGACGGCTGCTTTTTTACATAAATTACTGCTAATACCGTAAATATTATCAGGCATAGCAAGGATGCCAAAGCCTTTACCACTGGAAACGGGTTTTCTATTGTATATATGGCTGCCATTGCGGTTGGAAATATCATTTTTATTATGTATGTTATATAGGCGGCAAAGGCATTTTTAAAACGTTCACTCAGAGGCAGATACTCCAGCTTCGCAACAGAGCCGCCGGCTTTCTGGGCATAAAAGGTGACAGCAGAGGAAACAACACTCAGGGCAAACATTGGAATTTTCTCCATAATTAACAGTAACAGTTGTTTAAACCCTGAGTTTAGCTGAAATCTCTTAAGAGGCCAATAATCCATTAGAAGCAGTACAAAAGGAAGCGTTACCGCCATGGGTTTAGACATAAGAGCCGACATGTAGAGAAATGCTGTGAAAATGAGCAGCCATGCCTTCCGTTTTTGGACATATTGCACATAAGAGAGCATTGTCAGCATCCAAAAAAACCCGCAAAGAACGTCCTTACGTTCGGCTATCCATGCAACAGACTCAACGTGCATCGGATGAACTGCAAACATCAAAGCTACAAATGCCGCCGTCCATTTTGATACGAGCAGTCTCTCAAACAAGATAAACAACAAAACTGAGTTTAGTGTGTGCAGAATCAGATTTGTAAAATGATGGCCTCCCGGTTTTAGCCCATACACCTCTACATCAATCATATGTGTTATCAGAGTAAGGGGAAGCCAGTTGCTGTCCACTATGGATGTAAACGCCCATTTTATGTTTTCAAGACTTAACCCCTTTATTACATGGTAATTACCGGCCACATATTTGGGGTCATCATAATCAATAAACTTGAAATCTTTTACCTGAATGTATATAAAAAGTGTCAGAGCTATAATAAGTAATACTATTGCATCCGATGTTTTTAACGGAACCTGCCGGAGTTTACCGGTCATGCCGGCCTGTGTCACCTCATGGACGGACATTTTCTTTCCATTTGAGTTGGCTTTCAATCTCAGCAAGACTTTCACGGGCAGTTCTGAAATAAGGGTTTAGGTTAAGAGCCATCGTAAAGCATCTCTTTGCATCCTGCAGTTTACCCTGCGCCTTGTAAAGCATTCCCAGGCCGTTATAGGCCGTGTAAAGCATAGGATTGCGTTTTATCGCTTCCTTATAAACATACATAGCATCACCGGTACGGTTTTGGTTAAGCAGCACAAAGGCAAGGTTTATATAGGACTCAAGGTAGTCAGGGTTTATTCTTATTGCTTCACTAAGGTACTGCTCTGAAAGAGTAAGATTTCCCCTTATGGCATAAGCCGTGCCCAGGTTATAAAGTGCAACAAAATTGTTTTTAGTTACCTGTGAGGCACGTCCAAAAAGAGTAAAATTATCCCGCCAGTAATTGACCTGTTTTTTGGAGACCACCGTAAAGACAACCACAACGATGGCCAATATTAAAAAAAGTGAACCCGTTTGTTTAACTGTTTTGGGTTTAGGAAGCAACATGGAGACAATAAGAAACAGGCCGATTGATGGAATATAGGTGTATCTGTCAGCCATGCTGTGTAGGCCAATCTGAACCGCACCTGCCACCGGAAATAGCGTGCCCAGATAAAACAACCAACCTGTCAAAAGCCACGGAGCTCTCCTTATATACCTTATAGAAATTATGGTTATAAGGACAATAACTACCGCCGATACCAAAAACCAGCTAATCGGGATGTTTTTCTCAAGCGGATACAGAGGTGAGAGTCCTTGTGGCCAGACCATCATGTACATATACTTCACATAGGCAACAACAGCATTTTTAAGCCTTAAAACCAACGGGATAGCCTCAAATTGCTCCTCCCCGTCAAAACCAATCTGAATCCTGTAGGTGATGATGCTGGAAAAAGCCGAAAAAATTAAAAAAGGGATTTTCTCGGCAATCAGCCACGTTGTTGATTTACTCTCAAGGGTTGCATTTGTGAAAGTAAACCTTCTTAGCGGCCAGAAATCAAACAGTAGAAGCACAAAAGGCAGCGTGACAGCCATTGGTTTTGACATAAGTGACAGGATGAAAAAAAGCAGGGCGGGAAGATACCTCTTTATATGTGGCCTTTTAACATATAAAACGTACATCAGCACTGTAAGCATCCAGAAAAAAGCGCTGAGGACGTCCTTTCTTTCAGAAATCCATGCAACAGACTCTACATGGGTGGGATGGACGGCAAATACGGCTGCACAAAAGGCACCGGCCGGTAAGTTTTCAAGCATGAGCCACAGGATTATAAAAAGAAGCACTGAGTTGGCACAGTGTAGTACCACATTAGTAATGTGATGGCCCCCGATGTTGTTGCCATAGAGAGACACATCCATCATGTGTGTTATAAGCGTAAGGGGAAGCCAGTTGCTGTCCACTACGGCAAGTGAGGCCCACTTCAACGACTGCACATTTAAACCGGAAAGAACATTACGGTTTTGGCTCACGTAGAGATTATCATCGTAGTCAACAAAACCAAAATGAGCCGTATCTGAGTAGATGAAAGAAATAACTGTTATGAGGGAAATGCAGATGGCAATTTTAATATAAATGTCTTTTTTCATGTCTGACAATTACTTTATCCTTCCCATCATTTCATTTACAGTATCCAGATTTATCTGAGCCTCCTGCATACCCGGGTCATGCTTTAGTGCGCTTTGAAACGCATCATGAGCTTCCGCTATTTTACCATCTTCTAACAGGGCAATACCAAGGCCGTTAAATGCGCGGGAAATATTAGGGCCTGCCACAGGTATGGATTTTTTAAAATACCGGACGGCCTCATCAATTCTTTGCAAAGCCAGAAGCTCATATCCGGCATTTATGTATGGTTTGCCGAAATCGGGTTTAAGGACAACAGCCTTCTTATAACTTATGAGTGCCTCCTCGTGCTTTCCCTCAGAGGCTTTTATGTATCCAAGGTTATAGTAAGCCATGTAGTTTTTGGAGTTAACCTCTATGGCACGGTATGTTAGACTGAGACTGTCCGTCCAGTATGAGACCTCAATACGGGCAGCGTAAGACAGCAACAGGATACTTAGTGCGGCCAATATGCTAAGTGGTAATTTCAATTTAGGAAACCCTTCTGTTATTTCAAACACGCAAACAACGGCTATGACAAAAAGCCCGATGTATGGAATGTACGTATATCTGTTAGCCATGGCCTGAAGTTCCACCTGAATAAGGCCGATTACCGGCAGCAGGGTTACAAAAAACCAAAGCCAGCCAAATATAAACCACGGTTTAGTTTTTGCTTTCAGCAAAGCCACCGTGGTTATACCAACAATTATAAAAGCTGAGATGACGGCGGAGGGCAGTGGGATGCTCTCCGGCATAGGATAAAAATTGGAAAGACCGGTTGGCCAAACCGCAAAATATAAATATTTGACATATGACAACACTGCGTTTTCAACCCTCAAAGGCAGCAGGAAACGTTGCGAGGACATTAAGTGACCGCCGGTTTTCTGTACATACACTGTTATGACACAAGAGGCGGCGGAGAGTATGATAAACGGGATTTTCTCCATTGTCAACCGTAGCAGCCTTTTTACAGTCTCCGCAGAAGGTGCATTTGTTAATCTGCCATGTGGCCAAAAATCAAAAAACAGCAGTACAACTGGAATGGTTACGGCCATTGGTTTAGACATAAGTGCAAAGGCAAAAGAAACCACGGTCAGCATATACCGGAAAATGCCTCTTGTGCGTACCCAGGATACATAACACAGCAGGGTTGTAAAAAACCAAAAAGCACACAGCACGTCTTTTCTTTCCGACACCCATGCCACCGACTCAACATGCATGGGATGAATGGCAAAAAGCGCTCCGATTACGGCCCCCTGCAGTGTTCTTTTAAGTAGTACGGTAAAAAGCATGAAAACCAGCAGGGAATTAACAGTGTGTATTACAAGGTTGGTTATGTGATGTCCGGCAGGGCGTAAACCATAAATTTCAAAATCAACCAGATGCGTCAGCCATGTAAGGGGAAACCAGTTGCCGTCGTTATCTGTTGTAAATGCCCACAGGATGCTCTCCTTTGTAATACCCATTTGTACATATGGGTTGCCGGTAACGTAGCGGTTATCATCATAAATAAGGAATTGGGCGTTCTTTGTGTTCCAAAACACGCTGAGGGTTAAAGCTACAATTAAAACGGCATATGTAAATACGTTTATCCACTCCGGCTTGGGGTTATAGGTACAGGTATCATCCATCTTTGGTTATATTATACTCTAACCTCTGTTTTCCATTTAATGTTTTTTTTCAGATGTGATTTTCTCTAAAACAGCCATATTCTCTTTAGCCTCAGCATAGAATGGGTTTACCTTCAGAGCCTTGTGGAAAAAATCGGCGGCCTCATCGTATTTTCCTTGTTTTGCAAGAACAACAGCCATTCCATTTAAGGCAATAAAGTCGTTATTGTTTGTTTTAAGTGCATAGGCAAATAACTCGGAAGCCTGTGAAATCTCATTTTGCTTTAAGTAAACTGTTGCCATGTCTGTATATGCTGACAAGGACAAAGGGTTATAGTCAATAGCTTTTTGGTAGCATTCAACAGCTTTTTTATAATCACCTGCTGCATCATAGGCGTGAGCTAGGTTTGACCACGCCTCGTGGTATTTTGGATTTATCTCCAGGGATTTTTTAAAGTTTTCTATTGCCTCATTTGTTTTCCCTCTTTGGAGCAATCCTGTGCCAAGTAAACTGTAGGCTATGTGGTTATTGTGTGTAACCTCTGTGGCGTGTTTAGAGAGTGTCACGGTGTTTTCCCAATATTTAAGTTGTGTTTTGGAAATAAAAATAAAGACAACAATAACTGTTACCGACACAGCGGTGAGAATCTTTTTTTGTAGAGGCTTTTTAAAATAATCGGCGGCAACGTTTACACAAATGACTGAAAGTCCCACATATGGAATATACGTGTATCTGTCGGCCATGGACTGAAGCCCCACCTGTATAATGCCTATAACCGGAAGCAGCGTTACCAGATACCACAACCAGCCGCTAAAAAAGCAGGGGAACTTTTTGGCTTTTACAACCATAAACGCAGTTACTACAAACAGACTCAAGGCCGCCGGAGCGTATTGCCAAAGGGTGGTATCCGGAATAAATGGATAAAAGCAGGCCATATCGGCAGGGAAAAAGAATTTTTTCAAATAAAGCCAATAAGACATCACGGCATTTAACACCCTCTTAGTAAGCGGTATAGAATCAAAGGAAATATAGGCACCGATTTTTTTCTGGTTACTGAGTGTTACTATTGACATAAGGGCTGTAAGGATAAAAACCGGGATTTTTTCAACCAGAAGGCGAATAAACCGACCAGGTGTATGCTTTTGGGCTAAATCTATCCTTTTGAGGGGCCATAGGTCAAAAAGTAACAGAGTTACAGGTAAAGTGACAGCCATAGGCTTTGACAAATAAGTACATAGGCAGCAGATAAAAAAAAACGTGTATGTCATAATTGCAGGATTTTTAACATACTTTGTGTATGAGTAAAGCGTAAGAAACCAAAAAAGGGCGCACATTACATCTTTTCGTTCGGCAATCCACGCTACCGACTCAATATGCATGGGGTGTATTGCAAACACAAGGGCGACAGCGGTGCTCCTTACCACGTTTTGTGTGGCCAGGTGAAAGGTGAAAAATAACGCACAGGAGGCTATAATGTGCAGCAGGAGGCTCATTAGATGGTGCCATCCCGGATTAAGGCCAAACACCGTAACATCAAACATGTGTGAAAGCACTGTGAGGGGCTGCCAATTGTCCATACTAACAGTATGAAAGGCCCAAAGCACATTTGATAAAGTAAATCCATACCTGAGGTTGATGTTCTCCGTAACAAACTTTTGGTCGTCATAGAGGACAAAATCAAACCTGCCTACAGGATAATAAACAAAAATGGTTGTAAGCGTAATGACGGCAACGGCAATATCCACAGGAGTAAAGCCATAATTCCCCGGCAGACCTTTAATTTTTGTGTTTTTCATCATCATTTTACACACTACGGCAGATAAATACCAGAGGCTATTATCATAAATTAAATAAAATTAAAAAATCCATTATTAATAAAGACACAAATTATGTATAATAACAGGCTTAGGAAAAGGCATATAAAAACCTGAGTTGAAAAAAAACTAAAAAAGGGGAATTTGTAAAAAAGATGCCGGAGAAATATTCAATAGGTGTTGACCTTGGGGGCACAAACCTAAGGGTTGCCCTGGTTTCAAAAAAGGGCGAGATATTGGAAAGGATAAAGATTTCCTCAACAGGTGATGTGCTGAAAAACTTGACGGATTCGATAAAAAGCATTATGACGCCGGAGGTCTCAGGTATAGGACTTGCAGTTGCCGGTGTGATAGATAAGGAAAACGGACTAATAAAACACTCACCAAATCTTCCCTCTCTGGAGGGAATTGGAATTGTTGCCGAGATAGAGCGGGAAACAGGACTTAAGGCCGCTCTGGGCAACGATGCAAGCATGGCAGCCCTTGGCGAGAGTATATCCGGAGCCGGGCAGAACGTTGAGTCCTTTGTTTTGTTAACATTAGGGACAGGTATAGGCGGCGGTATAATATACAAGCGCTCCCTTCTGGATATAGCCTCAGAGGTTGGGCACATTACGGTGGAGTCAAACGGACGCAGATGTTTTTGCGGCGGCACCGGCTGCCTTGAGGCATACGCCTCCTCCCGTGCCATGATGGCTTTTCTTTCAGAGGGCATTTCAGAGGGCAGAGAGACAGCCATGAAAAAAGAACTCCAAAATATCAAGCCTAAAGATATATACTGTTATGCTAAATCAGGGGATGCCTTTGCAAGGGAGATACTGAAAAGAGCCGGCCGGTACCTGGGCATAGGCATAGGGAATTTTATAAATCTCTTTAGCCCCGGGGCCGTGATTCTCTCCGGAGGGCTTACCGGTGCATGGGATATATATGTGGCGGAAGCAATAGAGGCTGCATCAACAAGAGCGTTTAGAGAGCTTTATGATAAAACAAGAATAATTCCGTCGGGTTTGGGTGGAGATGCCGGGCTGGTCGGAGCGGCGGCACTTCCGCATATGTGTTACACCACTTATTGCAGGGAAGGTTAAAAAAGCATATTTTGTATATTTTCGTGTATAATAATGAACTGTACTTTTACTTGCGAACTATTAATCCCTGCAAGGGGATTGGCGTGTTTTTGGAGAGATATTTTTGGTATGGAATATGCGCTATATTGTCATTGCAGCGAAGACAGGACACTATGTCACCTCGGAAAGGGAAAAAAGAATGGGTTCCCTATCCCCTTGCTGAAGAGGGATAGGGAAGGAGTATGATTTCTTATAATCACCCTCCCCCACCCCCTCCCGTCAAGGGAAGAGGGAAAGAAATGCATATTACCATGTGTGCGGTGAAATAAATTATCCTTTAAAAACAAACACCAGGGAGAGTTTCTCAGGAGATACCAAATTGTGGAGCCTGTAAAAAGTTAATGGCAAAAAAAAATATAAGGAATTTTTCCATAATCGCCCATATAGACCATGGCAAGTCAACACTTGCCGACAGGTTTCTGGAACTAACCGGGGCACTGGCTAAAAAGGATATAACAAAGCAGGTGCTGGATTCCATGGACCTTGAAAAGGAACGCGGCATTACCATTAAGGCACATGCTGTAAGGCTTACGTATGAGGGGACAGACGGCACACCGTATGTGCTTAACCTTATAGATACGCCCGGGCATGTGGACTTTTCATACGAGGTATCAAGAAGCCTTGCCTCATGTGAGGGAGCTATCCTTGTGGTGGACTCCACCCAGGGGGTTGAGGCACAAACCCTTGCCAATACCTACCTTGCCCTTGAACATAACCTGGAGATTATTCCGGTTATTAACAAGATAGATCTTCCGCAGGCTGAACCGGACAGAATCATTCAGCAGATAGAGGATATAATCGGGCTGGACTGTGCGGAGGCTATACAGTGTTCGGCTAAAAGCGGCATTGGTGTGGATAAAATCCTTGAGGCTATAGTGCGTAAGGTTCCCGCTCCCGGGGGGAATGAGACAGCACCGCTGAGGGCGCTGATTTTTGATTCATGGTTTGACAACTACAAGGGCGTGATTGTGCTGGTAAGGGTGTTTGACGGCTCAATAAGGCCGGGCATGGTAATGTCAATGATGTCAACGGGTAAGACCTATGAGATAACCGACGTCGGAGTGTTTACCCCAAGGCCTCAGTTGATGGATGTACTGAGTTGCGGGGAGGTTGGATTTATCTCAGCCGCTATCAGAAATGTTGAGGATGCCAAAATGGGCGATACGATAACCAATGCCCTTAACCCTGCAAAAGAACCTTTGCCGGGCTACAAGGAAGTAAAACCCATGGTGTTTTGCGGGATTTACCCTACAGAGACAAACGACTACGAATTTCTCAGAGACGCTCTTTTTAAGCTCCGGCTTAATGACGCATCGTTTTCCTTTGAGCCTGAGACCTCAACCGCCCTTGGCTTTGGCTTCAGGTGCGGCTTCCTCGGTCTCCTGCACATGGATATAATAAAGGAACGGCTGGAGAGGGAATTTAATCTCTCTTTAATAAACACATCTCCAACTGTTATCTACAGGATAACTCTCAAAGGCGACACGGTTGTGTTTGTGGATAACCCAACACTGCTGCCTGAGAACTATGATAAACTTGAGGAGCCCTACATCCTTGCAACCATATTTGTTCCGGAACGTTTTGTCGGCAACGTGTTGGATTTGTGCCGGGAAAAACGGGGAATACAGAAGGAGTTTACTTTTTACGGTAAGGACAGGGTAAAAGTAGCATATGAGCTTCCTATGAATGAAATTCTCTGGGATTTTTATGATAAACTTAAATCTATATCCAAGGGGTATGCTTCAATGGATTATGACTTTACGGGCTTTAAGGAATCTGATTTGGTAAAGCTCGATATTTTAATAAATGGTAGTCCTCTGGATGCCCTGTCAACGATAGTTCACAGGGAAAAGTCATACTATAAGGGGAGACAGATAGTGGAAAACCTCAGAGAAGTGATTCCAAGACAGATGTATGAGGTGGCGATACAGGCGGCCATAGGCAGAAAGATAATAGCCCGTGAGTCGGTTAAGGCCCTAAGGAAAGACGTAATTGCCAAGTGCTACGGCGGGGATATAACGAGAAAGAGAAAACTTCTTGAAAAACAAAAGGAGGGCAAAAAAAGAATGAAACAATTCGGCAAGGTAGAAATACCCCAGGAGGCGTTCCTTGCCGTTATGAGGGTAGGCAAGTGAAAATTAAAAAAGAAAAAAGCATATACAGAGAGTATATAGAGGCCCTGGTAACAGCCCTTGTACTTGCCCTTATAATAAGGACATTTGTCGTACAGGCCTTTAAGATACCCTCAGGGTCAATGATTCCCACTCTTTTGGTTGGAGACCATATTTTAGTAAACAAATTCATATATGGAATACAGATACCGTTTACCGACAAGAGGATATTTGCATTCAATCATCCGCAAAGGGGCGATGTCGTAGTGTTTAAGTTCCCTCAGGACCCCTCACGTGATTTTATAAAGCGGGTGGTGGCAAAAGGTGGAGATACTGTTGAAGTCCTAAACCGTGAGGTATATGTAAACAAGAAAAAACTCGATGAATCATATATTCAACACAGTGATAATGTGGAAAACAAGGATATGGTACCCAGAGACAATATGTCTGCATTAACCGTACCGATAAACAAAATCTTTGTCATGGGCGACAACCGTGACCACAGTTATGACAGCCGTTTTTGGGGCTTTGTGGACATAAGTGCGGTGCGCGGAGAGGCGCTGTTTATCTACTGGTCATGGGATAAGGAAAAGACATCCGTCAGATTTCGCAGAATAGGGAGGGCAATTAAATGAATACCGTTATTAGTAACCAGTCAGGGTCGATAAAGCCAATAATAAACATAATCGTTGTCATAGCTGGTTTATATGCAGGTTTTGTTTTTGCCATGCCACACTACAGAGCCCACACTATGAAATCCGAGGCTAAGGCAATAGCGGTATTAGGACTTGAGGAGTCAAAAACTATGGCTTTGTTTTTGGAAAAAGCTGCGGAATTGAACATTCCAGTAAAGAAGGAAAACATCAAGGTCTCTGTTGACGAAAAGAAGGTTGTCACCATAAGAGCACAATGGAAGGAGACTATCAATATTTTGGGCATATACGAGGATACATTAGCATTCAAACTGGATGTGAAACAGTAGGGGGCGGATGTTTACAGGCATAACAGTATCACAGGGCACAGTTGTGTCTTTCAGAAGAGGCGGCACACCGGCAGTCCTGACGATTTCAGATGTGGTTGTGCTGCCCGGGGCCAAAATCGGCGAGAGCATTTCAGTTAACGGAGCGTGTTTGACGGTGTTTGAAAAAGGCTCGGGAACTGCGTCTTTTCACGTCTCAGAGGAGACACTGAGAGCTACGACTTTGGGGTTGCTGACCCAGGGAGGTAAGGTTAACCTTGAGCCTGCCATGGCAGCCACTGAGAGATTCGGGGGGCATTTTGTCACAGGCCACGTTGATGCAGTGGGCACAATAACGGCTAAAAAGCAAACAGGACAGGGCGGCCTGGATTCTGTTAAAATAGAGATCACAATACCGGCTGAACTAATGAAGTATGTAGTGCGCAAGGGTTCAATAACCGTAGAGGGTATCAGCCTGACAGTAGTTGACTTGCTCCAGAGCGGCTTTACGCTTGTAATCATACCACACACATTAGAGCAGAGTACTTTGGGAACAAAGAAACCCGGTGATAAGGTAAACATAGAAACTGATATATTAGGAAAGTACGTGGAGAGGTTCGTTTCCGGTTATTTGGAAAACGGCAAAGAGGAGGGGCTTGGAGATAAAGCACTCTTAATCAAACTAAAAGAAAAGGGTTATGTAAGATGAAAGAACAAAAGCGCATAATGGATAGCGTGGAGGCTGCCATAGCTGACATAAAAGGCGGCAAGATGGTAATTCTCATAGACGATGAGGACAGGGAAAACGAGGGGGATTTATGTATGGCAGCGGAGAGGGTAACCCCTGAGGCTATAAACTTTATGGCTAAATACGGCAGGGGATTAATATGTCTGAGCCTGACTCAGGAGCGTGTGAATTATTTAAACCTTCCTATGATGACTACCGAAAACACCTCATCCTTCGGCACAGCCTTTACAGTGTCAATTGAGGCACGTAAGGGGGTAACCACAGGCATATCGGCCAAAGACAGAGCAAGGACAATACTGACGGCAATAGACCCAAAGGCAAGGCCGGAGGATCTTGCGCGACCCGGGCATGTTTTTCCCCTGAGGGCGCGTCCCGGCGGTGTCTTGCAGCGTGCCGGGCAGACCGAGGGCTCGGTTGATTTGGCAAGACTTGGGGGCCTTATTCCGGCCGGAGTCATATGTGAAATCATGAACGATGACGGCACGATGTCAAGAGTGCCGGAGCTTAAAGTGTTTGCCGAAACTCATAACCTTAGAATAGTTACAATAGAGGATCTGATAAAGTACCGGTTACGCAACGACCGTCTTATTCACCGTGTGGCGGAGGTTAAACTTCCAACCGGGCACGGTGATTTTAAAGCAATCGCCTATGAGAGTATGGTGGATAAGAGCGTTCACATGGCCCTTGTTAAAGGTGACTTGCACAGAGATGAACCCGTATTGGTACGCGTACATTCGGAGTGTCTGACCGGTGATGTTTTTGGCTCAAAGCGTTGTGACTGCGGCGATCAGCTTCAGAGGTCTATGGAAATTGTAGATGCAAAGGGCAGGGGAGTGGTTCTCTATATGAGACAAGAGGGCCGTGGCATAGGGCTTGCCAATAAGATAAAAGCCTATGCGCTACAGGACAGCGGCATGGACACGGTAGAGGCCAATTTAGAGCTTGGATTTAAAGCGGACTTGCGGGACTACGGTATAGGGGCACAGATTTTAGTGGATTTGGGCCTTACGGAGATTATTCTCATAACCAATAATCCGCGTAAAATAGTGGGGCTTGAGGGATATGGATTAAAGGTAGTGGACAGGTACCCAATAGAGGTTAAGCCCGGCGAGAAGAACATTGTGTATTTAAAGACAAAGAAAAAGAAACTCGGCCATATACTTGATGAGGTGTAGGGCTTAAAATCAGGAGGACTGTGTGTGAAAGTAATAGAGGGTGATTTAAATGCTTCAGGGTTAAAGGTGTGTATGATAGTGAGCAGATTTAATGATTTCATAACAAGCCATCTGCTTGAGGGGGCGGTAGATGCTTTTATAAGGCACGGTGGTGAGGATAAAAACATAACGGTGGTAAGAGTGCCGGGGTCTTTTGAAATACCGATGGCAGCGTTAAAGACGGCAAAGAGCGGCCTTTATGATGCTGTGATAACTCTTGCCGCTATAATAAGGGGGGCAACACCCCACTTTGAGTATGTCTCTGCGGAGGCCTCAAAGGGAATAGCCATGGCCTCTATAGAGAGCGGTGTGCCGGTCAGTTACGGGGTAATAACATCTGATTCAATAGAGCAGGCCATAGAGCGTGCCGGCTCTAAGAGCGGCAATAAGGGCTGGGATGCCGCCGTGACGGCTATAGAGATGGCTAATGTGATTAAAAAATTATGACAAGACGGCAGGCTCGGGAATATGTGCTGCAGTCGCTTTTTCAGCTTGAGTTTACAGGAAAGACTCCGGACAGAAGGGAGCTGCTTGATTTTATGAAAGATAATCCTCCCACCAATGAGACTCTGGAGTTTATAGATGACTTATTAAAGGGAACGATAGAGCATATGGCGGAGCTGGATGCGCTGATCCAAAGAGCTTGTAAACACTGGGAATTAGACCGCCTGGCCGCTATTGACAGAAATATTATGAGATTTGCTTCATATGAAATCATCTACAGAGCTGATATTCCATATGCGGTGACGATAAATGAAGCTGTTGACATAGCCAGGAGGTTTTCCACTGAAGACTCATATTCATTCATTAACGGAGTGCTGGATAAAATAGCCCATCAGAAGTATGACAAAGCAGCTACCGGCAAGAGAGCTGATAAAAAGCCGGATAAGATGGTAAGCAAAAGAGCAGTTAAAGAGCGGCAGGCTTAAAACGGCAGGAGGGTGAAAGATGGCTTATGCAGTCATATCTGATATACATGGCAACCTGGCGGCACTTGAAGCTGTACTTAGAGATATAGAAGGCCGCTCCATAGAGAGTGTGTATTTTACGGGAGATGCGGTAGGATACGGGCCTGCACCCAATCAGTGTGTGGAGCTGCTTAAGAAGTCTTGTGAGATACTGATAGCCGGCAACCACGACTGGGCGGCTATTAACTATACGTCTGCAGATTATTTTAATGATATGGCACTGATGGCAATCCTCTGGACCTCTGATACCTTAACTACGGAAAACATAGCGGAAATCGAGAATTTCAAACTATTAAAATCATCGGAGGAAAGAGATGTACTGTTTGTCCATGCCACACCAAAGGAACCCGAGAATTGGAATTACCTGTTGTCCCTCAGTGATGCCCGAGAGAATTTCGAACATTTTACACAGAGATTTTGTTTTATAGGGCACAGTCATATGCCGATTATTGTGGAGAGAAATGGTGTTACCGGAAGGCTTTTTTCAGACAGGCAACGGGTGGAGTTAAAGACTGAGGGCCGGTACATTGTTAATGTGGGAAGCGTGGGACAGCCCCGTGATAATGACCCCAGGGCCTCCTATGCCGTGGTGGATGACGAGACCATAGAGATTGTAAGGGTGCAGTACGATATTGTGAGAACACAAGCCGAGATGGAGTCCTTCGGGCTGCCGGCTAAGCTTATTGAGCGTCTTTCCTATGGACACTGAGAGTGTTTTGAAAGGGGGAACCATATAATGATAGAGAGATACACCAAAGAGATAATGGGGCGTTTATGGGCACTTCAGGCAAAGTATGAAAAGTGGCTTGCGGTGGAGATAGCCGTGTGTGAGGCATGGGCTGAGGTTGGTGAGATACCTGCGGCAGCTCTGAAGGCTATTAAGGAGAGGGCCGCCTTTGACGTTAAGAGGATAGATGAAATCGAGGCGGAGGTAAAGCATGATGTAATAGCGTTTTTAACATCTGTTGCCGAGTTTGTGGGTGCAGAGTCGAGATATATTCATAAGGGGCTGACGTCCTCTGATATTTTAGATACGGCCAATGCGCTTTTGATGATTGACGCCGCCGATATAATCATAGATGACATAAAGGCACTCTTAACAGTGCTCAGGGAACAGGCATTTAAGCATAAAGATACGGTTTGTATGGGCAGAAGCCATGGGATACATGCCGAGCCGATGGTCTTTGGCCTTAAATTTGCGCTTTGGTATGAGGAGATGCGGCGAAATCTACAGCGAATGGAACAGGCAAAGAGCATGGTATCAGTGGGGAAGCTTTCCGGGGCAGTGGGGACATTTTCATCAATACCGCCAAAGATAGAGGAGATGGTGCTAAGTAAACTGGGGCTTACGCCTGAGCCTGTAGCCACGCAGGTGGTACAGAGGGACAGATATGCAGAGTATATGACAATGCTTGCGGTAGTGGCGGCAACTGTGGAAAAGATAGCGGTGGAGATAAGGCACCTTCAAAGGACAGAGGTGCGTGAGGTGGAAGAGCCCTTTAGTAAGGGGCAGAAGGGCTCATCTGCAATGCCTCACAAGAGAAATCCGGTGGGGTGTGAAAACCTCTCAGGGCTTGCGCGCCTTGTCAGGGCAAACGCTATGGCGGCACTTGAAAACGTGGCGCTGTGGCATGAACGTGACATAAGCCACTCTTCAGTTGAACGCGTGATAATTCCTGACAGCACCATTTTAGTAAACTACATGTTAAACAGGCTAAAGGGTATAGTTAGCGGCCTGCATGTGTATCCCGGCATTATGGAGAAAAATATAAACAGGAGCTACGGGTTATTTAATTCCCAAAAGGTACTTTTGGCACTTACCGGAAAGGGACTAAGCCGTGAAAAGTCCTACGAGCTGGTGCAACGTAACGCTATGAAGAGCTGGGAAGAGGGCTTTTCTTTTATAGAACTTCTAAAGGCTGATGCTGAGATAACCACAGTGCTTAAGGATGATGAACTTGAGAGCCTTTTTGATTTAAAAGAGTATTTTAAACACACAGACCATATATACGAACGAGTGTTTGGCAAGTAGGTGAGCTAAGAGTCGTGGCTTGCCGGGACTCAGAGCCCCAAACCTGTTTGTCCTGAATTTGCCAGATGATAAATGTTTCCCCTATCTTGACAAAGCCTGTACTGTTGTCTTAATGTTAGTGAATGCTTACTACATTAAAGCGCAATAATCTACCTAAAAGGGAAAGCCATCTGGTAAGAAAAGAGCAGATTGCCGAGGCTGCACTAAGTATTATAGGAGCAGACGGCATAAAGGGCCTGACTACGGCTACAATTGCTAAAGAGGTTGGAATTTCGGAAAGCAGCCTGTACAGGCATTTTAAAAACAAAGAGGAAATTATAAAGTCAGTGATTGATCTTGTATCTCAGGTCATGATGAATAATTACCAGAGCGCTCAAAAGGAACCAATAAGCTCGCTTGAAAAAATCGAGCGATTCTTTTATAACAACACCGCTTATTTTGAACAACACCGCGGGTTTGTAAGAATTATGTTTTCGTCCGAAATTGTTTTTACCAAAGAGCTAAAGCAGTACATGTCGGAAAAAATAGCTGCCTATATTGCCGTGCTTTCGGGGCTTCTTGATGAGGGCAAAGCGGATGGCAGTGTCAAAGCAGATATAGATAGTGCTTCAATGGCAGTCATGTTTATTGGAATGCATCAGCTTAACAATTTACGGCGGCTTCTCAGTGGATTCGATTACCCGTTTAAAGATGAGGCGCTGCGCCTTTGGAGCTCTTTTAAAAACATTGTGGCGGTAAAATAAGATTGTTAAACACTGCCTCTGTTGCATTGCTATTGTCATAAGACTATGAATAAAAAACATATACTATCATGGTGTCTGTTTGATTTTGCCAATTCCAGTTATTCAGCTGTGGTTCTTACCGTTGTGTTTCCTGTTTATTACACGCAGGTAATTGTGGGAAACTCTTCCGGGGCCGGAGACCTGTGGTGGGGACGTGCAATATCTCTGAGTATGACTCTGGTTGCTTTGAGCTCACCCGTTTTAGGTGCAATTGCTGATTACGGCGGGCTCAGAAAACGTTTTCTGTTTATATACACTCTTGGCTGCGTTATTGCCGTGAGCTTTTTTTCAATGCTGACTCCCGGCATAATAATTGCTGGTTTTGTGCTGATTGTCATAGCAAATGTGGGGTTTGAGGGCGGTATAATGTTTTATAATTCTTATCTGCCGGAAATCGCCGATAAACAATTTCAGGGAAGGGTATCAGCATGGGGGTTTGCGCTGGGTTATGTCGGCTCTTTCACATCACTGCTTATCGCTCTCCCTCTGGCTAAAAATAACTGCTTCAGTAGTCTCTGGATTTTTATAGCGGTATTTTTCTTTCTGTTTTCCCTTCCTCTTTTTATCTTTCTTCCAAAGGACAGAAAACTTAAACCACTACGGAAGACTGTAGCGGAGAGAATCACCGGATTTAAGCAAACCGCCGTAGAGATATGGAAAAACACTCAATTACGGAAATTTCTAATTTCTTATTTTATCTATGAGGATGGGACAAATACTGTTATAGTGTTCTCAAGCATATTTGCTGCAACCACCCTTGGGTTTAAAAACGAGGAACTGATATATCTGTTTATGACAGTACAAATAACCGCATTCATGGGCGCCGTGATAATGGCTAAACCAATTGACATCAAAGGGCCTAAGGTAATTATAATTCTTTCCCTTATCCTCTGGAGCACTGTAACGATTGCATCGTATTTGGTGGAAACAAAGATAATGTTTTTTACCATTGCCACAGTTGCAGGCTTTGCCCTTGGTACTGTTCAGGCGGCCTCACGTACACTTTTTACAAAGTTTATTCCACATGGCAGCGAATCGGAATATTTCGGTTTCTACGCCACTATCGGTAAAACATCCGCCATCCTCGGTCCCCTGTCCTTTGGTACTATATCGTCCCTCACCGGCAGTCAACGCCCCGCTATCTTGTCTATCATTGCTTTTTTCATTTTAGGCCTGTTTGTGCTTGCCTTTGTTGAAGATGCTAAATGATTGTTTATTTTAGAGCTTATTGGATTGTGCTCCCAGTGCCAGCCATATCATATTAATACCAAGTTGCATTCATTCGATTAACTTTGTTGGCTTCGTCGAAAGCTCCTTGACGTCTCCCCTAAAGGGGAATCCCCTGTATGGGGAGGTGTCGCTTTCTCCTTGCCGCCTCGTTACTCTTTTGACTGCTACTTGGTATAACGGTCAATTTCAATAAAGTTCCCTTTATCAATACTATAAATAGCAGACAGCGTGAAATGCTTTATCCATGGCTGAGTTACAACGTAGTCCTTCCTGTGCCAAAAGAACACGGCGGGAGACTCCTCAACTATTTTTTGCTCTATGTTTTTATAGAGTGCTTCCCGCTTTTTGTTATCCACAGTTCTCTGTGCCTCCTCGATGAGTCTGTCTGTGTTTTTATCTGTAAATCTTGTTCTGTTTCCACCTGGGCCGAAATTAGAGGAATGAAAGAGGGGATACAGAAAATTCTCACCGTCCGGGTAGTCCGCCCACCAACCCAGCCAAAACAAATCCGTCTCCCCCTTATTAATTGCCGACTTATAGGCGCTCCACTCAAGCACCTTTATTTCCACCTCTATGCCGGCCTCTTTTAAAAAAGACGTTATAATCTCAGCTATATCAATTGAATCCTGAATTGCAGCTACATAAAATTTTAACTTCTCAGACTTATTATAGCCTGAGTCGGCAACCAGTTGCCGTGCCCTTTGCGGATCATACGGATACGCCCCGGCAAGTTTATATGGCTTGAGGGTCTCAGGGATAGGCCCATCAGCCAACGTGCCCCGCCCCTGAAAGTACGTTTCCCTGATTTTATTCCTGTCTATGGCATGAGCTATGGCAGCCCTCAGAAGGACATTGTTAAGCGGGGCTTTAGAGTTATTTAACCCTAAGTAGTATGTATTAAGGCCGGTTGCCGTCTTTAAATTTTTTGAGTATTTTGGGTCGGTTGTGAAAAGCTTATAGGACGAAACAGTTACGTCGGTGATATCAAGATTTCCAAGCATAAACTCTGTAACTGTAGTAAGGTCCTCGGGAATAACCCTGTAACGGATGCCGGCAATTTTTGCCTTAGATTCAAAATAACCGTCAAAGCGACTAAGAATTAGTTCACTGTCGGGTTCCCATCGTGAAAACTGAAAAGGGCCTGTTCCTGTGGGTTGATTAGCAAAGCCTTTCTTCAGGCGCTCCACTTCCGCCTCAGGCACAATGTATGCAGGGGGCATGGTAAGAAGTTTTATAAAAGGGGCAAACGGGGTTTTTAAATTAAGTTCCACCGTATAGTTATCCGTCACCTTAATTCCCTCAAGCGACTGCGCCTTACCATTGAGGAACTCCTCTGCTCCCAGCAGGCTCATGACAACCCACGTATTTGGCGATTTCGTTTGCGGCAGAAGAAGACGTTTAAGGGAGTACTCCACATCTTTAGCGGTAAGAAGCCGCCCGTTATGAAAAGTGACATTGTCATTGAGATAGAAAGTGTATTTCAAGCTATCCCGGCTTATAGTCCAGCTTTTGGCGATATCGGGCACGACCTCAAGGTTTTCATTGAGCTTAACAAGTCCGTTAAATATTTTTGCACAAATGGCGCCGCCTGAGACATCTACAACATAGGCAGGGTCCAGTGTTGTGGGGTTAGCGTTAATTCTCAGATGAAGGTAATTATCCGGCTCTGTGGATTTACCGTTGCAAGAGACAATAAGAAGGAGCAGACATAGCAGCAGGATTTTAACCCGGCCGCACCCTGTCTCAGCATTAACCGGATGAGCCGCAATCGGAGTCGTTTTCAAGTCCCTTAAAAATTTCAAACATGGAAATAAACAGAACAAAGACCAGAGGGCCCATTATGATTCCTATAAGGCCGAAAAATTCAATGCCGCCGACAACTGTAAAAAACACCATAACCATCGGCACTTTCGTTCTGCCGCTGACAATAAGGGGCACAAGGACATTATCAATAGCAATGATAGCAATAATTCCAACAACTATGACCACAACGGCCTTAATGTACGAACCGGTTATTACTAAAAAAACAGCAACAACACCCCACATTACGGCAGCCCCCATGGGGACAAACGCAGCAAGGGCTGTTACCGCCCCTAAGAGCACCGGAGCGGTTAAGCCCAGTAAGACATACGTAACACCCGAAACCAATCCCTGAGAAAGGGACAGGGCAACACTTCCGTAAATTGAGGATATTACCATATCCTTTATTTTTTCCTGAATGCGCTCCTTGTGGGTCTCTGAAAAAGGCATGTATTCCATAATAGTTTTAATAAAGTCAGGGCCGTCAAGAAAAAAGAAAAACAGGGTAAACAACACTATAAAAAACTCAAACAGCACACCCAAAAGGTTTTTTAATCCTAACGTCAGCTCCGGTATAATTTTTTGCCAGAACTTTGTCAAATTATCAACAATAAGGTCTTTTGCGTTTAATTCCGTGCCGTCACCCATAGCGTGAAATCTCTCAAGTATCCACGTTATGGGTTTATGTGACAACAGGTCGGTAATAACCTGGAAATTTGTACTTACAAGATGCTCATATGTTTTTTTTGCTTCAGCCCCCATTAAAATGATTATATATGCAATGGGTCCGGCAAGAATTAACATAACAAGCGCAAGGGTTATAATGGAAGCGCCTATCTGCCATTTTACAAGTCTCTGAACAAGTAAAAACACGGGGTAAAAGACAATCCCCAGCACAATAGCCCATGCTATAGCATTAAGAAAGGGTTTTATAACATGGTAACTCAGTACCCCAAGTGACCCAAGAATAATAACAAACGTAAAAGCATATGGCCGGTTAATTAACATAGCCGTATATTAACACATCTGATTTCCAAATACAAAGCTCCCATTTAGGGCGGCAATCCGAACCCGCTTAAAAAGTCATAATACATATTTTACAGATTCAAATATTTTTCAAAAACTCTTCAACATCTATATCTGCATCTTTTAGAGCACCCTTTAGAGTAAATCCGTCAACTTCCTCATGATATGGAACCACGATTGTTCTGCCGTCAAGATGTTTCATTTTAACATGGCTGCCTTTTTTATAAATTTCGATAAAACCAAGCCGTCTCAATGCCGGCAAAACTTGTTGCCCTGATAGCAAGGGTAATTTCATAATACAAGTTCATAAACCTTATGATTTTCATCTTCAACTAAGTCGTAAGGGGCAGGCTCCAAAAACAATTCGATGGCTTCTTTAATATTTGTAAGAGCCTCCTCCTGCGTTTTGCCCTGCGACCAGCAACTTTTCAACGATGGGCAATGAATTACAAAGTAACCATCCTCACCCTTTTCTAATATTACTTTTACATTCACCTCTACGACTCCCTGTGATTCAAGATTACTTCTTAAATGCTATTTCGACTTAGCAGCCAAAAACAAGCTGCGAATATAATTACCACCTGTATTGTAGCATAGTTAAAAATTTTTCACGAAAAAAGTTTTGTGACTTTTGATTTAGGCAGGGATTACTCTGTGATGCGCTATTAAAAAAGTTGTAAAACATAAATAAACGACACAGACGTGTTGCAAAAGAATAAAAAAAAACATAGAATAATGCATTAAACGCTAAGGAGATGTAGATTTTAAGTACAGATGAAAATAAAAAACACAAAAGCATTTGAAATATTCAAATATCTGGGGCCTGGGTTTCTTGTAACCGTGGGGTTTATTGATCCCGGCAACTGGGCAGCTAATATTTCTGCAGGTTCTGATTTCGGGTACAATCTCCTTTGGATGGTGACACTTTCAACCATCATGCTTATAATCCTTCAGCACAACGCAGCGCACCTGGGGATAGTCACAGGGCTTTGCCTCTCTGAAGCGTCAAAGAAGTATTTCAATAAATACATTGGCGGCTTTTTTTTACTTACAGCAGTGGCGGCAGGAGTGTCAACAGCGCTTGCCGAATTGCTTGGGGCTGCTATCGGCTTAAACATGCTATTTGGGCTTCCCATTTCAATTGGCACACCTCTTACTGTGGCATTTGTTTTCGGTATGGTTTTTACAAACACTTACAGAAAACTTGAAAAGTGGATTTTAGCCTTTGTGTCACTTATCGGAATAGCCTTTGTTTTCGAGTTGTTTCTTGTTGATGTAAACTGGGTATCTGTAGTTAAATATTCTTTTACGCCGTCAATGCCCGCTGGTTCGATGCTGATTGTAATGAGTGTCCTGGGTGCTGTCGTCATGCCGCATAATATATTTTTGCACTCAGAGATTATTCAGAGCAGACAGTGGAACCTTCAAAGCGAGGAGGTAATTAACAGACAGCTTAAGTACGAATTTACCGATACGCTGATAGCCATGTTAGCAGGCTGCCTCATAAATGCATCTATGATAATTGTGGCCGCCGCCGTATTTAATAAAAACGGAATCCATGTAACTGAGCTGCAACAGGCTCAAAGCACACTTCAACCTCTTCTGGGAACAAAGGCCTCCGTGGTGTTTGCCCTTGCACTGCTCTTTGCCGGACTGTCCTCATCTATAACCGCCGCAATGGCAGGTGGTTCTATTTATGCAGGGCTTTACCGTAAACCCCTTGATACCTCAGATAGACACTCCCGCTTTGGGATTGCAGTTACAATTATATTAGCCGCTGTGATAATTTACTTTCTTAAGAATCCGTTTCAGGGAATAATAGTAAGTCAGATAGCGTTAAGCATACAACTGCCGTTGACAGTGGTTTTTCTGATTTTCCTGACCTCTTCCAAAGAAGTAATGGGGATACATGCAAACTCACGGCTCGAAAAGACCTCCCTCTGGAGTGTCGCCGCCGTTGTAACATTTCTTAACCTTATGCTGTTATACCAAATGCTTTAACTTCTCTTTAAAATATTGTTGTATCGTAAGCTTATACCAGTTTGCAGCCGGAAGTATAATACCAAGCTGCAGTCAATCGTCTAACTTCGTTGGCTTCATCACAAGCTCCGGGGCGTCTCCTCTAAAGGGGAATCCCCTGTGAAGGGAGGCGTCGCTTTCTCCCAGCCGCCTGTGTTTACTTCCGACTGCAGCTTGGTGCTAATCATGGTTCAAGACAATCCCTTTCTGTTTCCTGTCATTCCCAACCCCGATTGGGAATCCACCCTTCGCTTGTTGGAAAAAGCCACCCACTACATCGCACGCTCTATACCATTTAATATCTCCTCTCCCTTGCTTTTATATTTCAGCGCTTTGTCCTTATATCCCTCTATCGTCTCGAGTTCCATGCCAAGGTTTTTATAAGCAACTCCAATTGAATATCTGTCTCTTATTGTTTCATAAAGTTCAATAGCTTTCAATACCTCTGCCACACCATCATCGCTCCGGTTATCTCGTATAAAACAAAGCCCTATACTCTGAATGCAGTTAGCCTCCGTATTGCCTCACAATAAAATCTATACGAAAGTTATATCATTGCCTCCCGGTTTTCTGCTCTGAGAGTCTTTATTGTGTTTTTTCGTATAGTTTTTTACTTGAGGCAACGTTTCGTTTTCGTATAGTTTTTTGATGAGGCAATTCGGTAGCTGTTTTTTTTGTAAAAAAATATGCTACAATTTACAGGTGATGGAACGTCTTTTATTGAGGGATAAATTGAAGGTGTGGAATGAGTAATTTGCAAGCCTCTAAACAAAAAACAATAGAGCTTTTGATGAACCGCGTAAAGGAAAGAAATGACTTTCCGGCGATGTCCCGCTCAATAGATATAGTAAAAAAGCAAACTTCATCGGTAAATGATACATCAATAACAGAGCTGACAAGCACAATACTGGATGACTTTGCTCTGACCAGCAAGCTCCTGAGACTTGTTAACAGCGTGTTTTATATAAACTACCAGCTTGGGGGCAAAATCGGCACAATATCCCGCGCCGTGTTTGTGCTTGGTTATGAGCAGGTGAAAAATGCCGCAGTAACGCTTCTGCTGTTTGAAAATCTGACAAATAAGAATATTGCAAAAGAGCTGAAAGAAACGGTGTTATCCACTTTTATGTCCGGCCTGATTGCTAAGGGAATGGCAGGCAAAATCGGCCTTGAGGATAAAGAAGAGGCATTTTTAGGTTCTATTTTCCATAATCTGGGAAGGCTGTTAGTTTCTTTTTATCTGCCCGAGCACAGGAAGAAAATAAAAGAAGAAATGGCCATATCAAATATTACCGAGTACAGTGCCGCAAAAGACGTCTTAGGAGCCACATATGAAGACATTGCAGTGGCGATGGCACAGACGTGGAATCTTCCGGATAAACTGATAGTAGCCATGAAGAAGGTTCCGGGTGGCCAGGTGTCGGCCCCTCAGACACACGACGATAAGATAAAAACCCTTGTGAATTTTTCTACCGAAATCTGCGATAAGATGAGTGAGATAAAAGCAAATCCTCAGGTGTTGAAGAACATTCTTAAGCGTTATGCTGACTGCTTCAAGGTCTCGGAAAAGGAAGTTACAGTGATAATGGATACTGCGCTGAAGGAGTTGGGCTCATTTGTCAGAACTATGAGGTTTTCCATCGGCGAAAGTGATTTCCTCAAGAAGATAAGCGGCGTGGTAAGTGACGCCCAACTGGATGACGTGTCAGAGGGTGTGATGGTTTCCCCTACCGATGAGGAGCATGTGGAGCTTGACGATACTCAGTTTATACGGCTTATGGGAGGAGCAGATGAAAGGGAACCGGTAGAGAGCCCTGATGAGGTCTTATCAAACGGCATCCAGGAGGTTGCAAATTCCCTTATGGAAAGCACCTCTATAAATGACATACTGAGAACAATTCTTGAGATAATGTTTAGGGGAATGAGCTTTGCGAGAGTTTTGATTTGCATAAAAAACATAGGAAGCACCGGTGGCACTGACATGATTGGCCGCTTCGGTTTCGGCTCCGATACCGATGAAATAATAAAAAGATTCAGATTTCCCTTAAACGATTCATCGGATATTTTTAATTTAGCCATTTTGCGTAACACCGATGTGGTGATAAGCAACATTAATGATCCACGTTTTAAGTCGCGTATTCCCGACTGGTACAGAAAACACATTAATGCCCAGACCTTTTTGCTCCTGCCCATAGTTGTTAATCACAAGCCCATCGGGTTAATCTATGCAGATAAGCCAAAAGCCGGAGATATACAGATACCTCCCCATCAACTTACCCTTATCAAGACCCTCAGAAATCAGGCCATAATGGCTATCCAGAAACGCAAATAATTCCAAGTCGCCGCCTGTGTTTACTTCCGACTGCAACTTGGTATTACCACTCTTTTCAGCCATTACGCCTCCACTATAGCAAAAAGCAAAAGTATGTTCTTATTGAATTTATTAAAGAAGAGATTGCCACACCCCCTGCGGGGGTTCGCAATGACGGCATATAGCTGTTTTTACTGTGTTTTTTTATTCGTCATTGCGAGGAGCGATAGAGACGTGGCAATCTCAACCACTAAAAATAATGAACGGAATTATGGTTTTCGCTATAATCTGAACATCTGTTTTGCGGGCGGAGCTCGCAGAGAGACTTTTTAAGCGGCGGAACGCCGGTTAAAAAACCTTTTCAACTCACAAGCACTCCAACCAATCTTCAAATACACTACCAATCGCCGATAAAAAACCGGGGGGTCAAGGGGGAATCATTTCCCCTTGTGGGATAGGGTTTAAGGGAAAGGGCAAAGCCCTTTCCCTTAACATCTTTACCTTCCCTCTCCCTTATCACAGCCTTCCTTCCAACCGGCAGGGTTGGATTCAATAACGAGATCAATAAGGAACGGGCCGTTGGTGTTCAGCATCTTATCAATTGCACCGTCTATTTGGTCAGATTTTTCCACTCTTACTGCATCAACGGACAATGCACGTGCTAATTCATCAAACCGGATAGCGGGTTTTTTCAGACAAAATGATTCAGGGAACGTATGTTCACTTTGACCGATTTCTTTCCAGTACTGGATTATGTTGTCCTTTAAGAGCCTGTAGCTTTGGTTGTTTGTTATTATGAATTTTGCACCGATGTTGTAGCGGGCTGCTGTCCATAGCGCTTGTATTGTGTACATGGAGCCGCCATCGCCGCTAAATCCGATTACGGTTTTATCAGGGGATGCCACTTTTATCCCGATTGCTCCCGGGACACCTACCCCAAGGGAGCCGCCGCGTGTTTGAAAATACCGGCTTGGCATGTCTGCCGGCATGTAACGAATTATATCCGGTGAGGTTGTCAGCGCCTCGTCAAAAATTATTGCGTCTTTGGGTAACTTTTTGGACAATGCTTCCATGAATTCTGAGGGATATAGTGGTGTTCTGCCCCGGTTTTTTAGGTCTGCTTCTTTTTGCTGCCTAAGTGTCTCGGCTTTGTGTTCATCCATTGCAGACATTCTGTCTCTTATCTCCTGCCATTGCTCCTGTGTAGGTCTGATTTCTTTTAAAGCAGAAAGAAGGTTATTGAGCGTTAACTTTGGGTCTGCCACTATTCCTATATCAACGGGAAAATTCTTAGCGATTTCGTAGCTGTTGAGATCAATGTGAATAACCTTAGCGCCCGGTTTAAAGACATTATATAGAGCCGGGAAAACCTCCGGAAATAAGTATGTGCCGCAAATCAGAACTGCATCTGCCTTACTTGTGATTGCACTGCTGCGGCTGCCAAACATGTGTCCAAGATCGCCGCAGTACAGCTTGTATGATGTAGGCATATTGACAGTGGATGAGTTTGTTGTCCAAACCTCTGCTCCGATTTCAGCGGCAACCCTCAGAAGTTCATGCTGCGCTCCTGATTCGCTTATGCCGTCACCTGCTATTATCATAGGATTTTTAGATGCTGATAAAATCTGTGCAACCTCTCTCAAAATTTTAGTATCCGGTGACACGGCAGTGTACAGAACAGGAGTTTTTACAATGTCCTCTATATTGGGGGCGTCAAGCACATCCATCGGCAGGCACAAAAAGACCGGGCCCATGGGCGGCGTTTGAGCCATTTTAATAGCCCTTCTTAACATTCTTAATACGGAATTTGGATCAACCACACGCGCAGCCCATTTAACAACGGGTTTTGCAATAGCGACTAAATCAGCCGCCATCTGGGCGTCCATCGAGTCGTATTTAATGCCGGACTCACCTGCTAAAATCACAAGCGGCGAATGCCCACGCATGGCCTGATATATCATCCCAACGCCGTTACCCAACCCTACCCCGGAGTGCAATTGCACAACTGCCGGCTTTTGCCGCTTACGGGCATAACCATCCGCTATCGCCACTGCTATGGTTTCCTGAAGAGTCGTTATATAGGTAAACTCAGGATAACTTGTAACAGCATCAAGAAAACCCTCCTCACTCGTCCCGGGATTGCCAAACATGTGAGTTATCCCGTCTGCTAATAACTGCTCTATTATCTTATACTTACCAGTCTTTTCAGCCATTACACCTCCACTAATATGAACTATCTGTTTTGCGGGCGGAGCTCGCAGAGAGACTTTTTAAGCGGCGGAACGCCGGTTAAAAAATTCTTTTCTCACAACACAATCATTCTAACTAAACATCTTACTAAACCAAGTATACATTTAAATAAAGGGGTCAAGGGGGCCTCGCTCCCTTGCGGATGGGGTATAAGGGGAAGGCAGCGCCTTCCCCTTACCTCCCTTTTCCCCTACCAGCCGTATCTTCTTAATCCTTTATCGAGAACCTCGATGAGTTTCTGACCGGTTCCGTATGATGATTCGTTTGATCTGCCGGTTATAAACGGGTAGTCAACGATGACCGATACGCCGTCTCCGACGTTGCTGATGTACTGACCGTCGGGGCCTGTAGCGTCACGCAGAATGTACTCAAGCGGATACGGCGGCGGCCCCATGTTGAAGTCAACGCCTACAAACCCGGTGCCGTCTTTGTAGTCGTACTCAATCGGGTGTCCGGTTACGCGCTTACCCCAGATTATGCTTTTTCTTTGTCTTAAATCACGTGCAAAGGCCAGACATGCCACACCGTAGCATTCTGCGGCTATGGGTTTACCTAACCTCAGAAACCCTAAAATAACGTCATGCACGCGCTGGTTATTTACCATATCCACAACAGGCCCGCTTCCACCAACCAGCAGTAGCGCTGCGTATTCATTGAGTTCAGTATCCAGGTCATGCAATTTCGCATAATATGCCTCAAGGTCTCTGAGATACGTTTTCGAGCTCATGTATGGCCTGTCGGGAAACCATGTGGATAAGTTAATCGTCTTATTCAGTCTGTCAGAGGCGTCAAGCGCCTTGACCTTATCCACGACCGCCTGAGTCGTCACAGGCTTGCCCAGAGGCGGGTCTATATAATTTGCGTCAATACTTGGCGGAAGGGGCACCGGTTTTAACCCCCGCGGCGTTACAAATACAGGCGTAAACCCAGCCTTGTCTATTTCCTCTACCGGCCCTACCAGCTCCTCCCCCCAGTATCCATAATTTGACACTATCACCAGGATTTTTCCTTTTGTGGTTATAATATTCATTATTCATCTCCTTAATCTTACTGTTTTCTAAAAACTACTACACCGTTTGCTGGGATCACCACAGTAATCGTCCCTCCGGATGAACGAATGGTTTCACTGTAATTGCCAACGTTATGTCCGCCATAGACTGCTGCATCGCTGTTTAGCACTTCACGCCAGTTGCCGTCGCCGCTGCGGATGTTACTTATCGTATAACCGTGGTCAAACGGGCTGTTGTTTAGGCTTCCGACAATCAGGTACTCATGGTTTTCACCAATCCGGCTTGGTATGAACCCCCATCGCCGGAAAGCTATCACACGGTTGGCGTTGTGAACGTGGACGATGTCTATGTTACGGCTGCAAAGCGCCTCTCTGTTGGTCTTTCTGAGGGTTAGCAAGTCCTGATAATACTTATAGAGATTTGCTCCATACGTTGCCCTCATGTTAACAATATCCTCTTTGTGCATGTAGAAGTTGTCATACTTATAGGCATTTTCGGCACCCACCTCCTCCCCAAAGAGAAACATCGGAGTACCGGGCGAGAGCACCGCCATTGAAACTGCAAACTTACAGCGTCCCTCGGCATACCGCCGGGTCTCTCCAAAAAGTGGTGCATAATTGACGGCAACAACTATGGTTCTTGCTGAATTTTCTGCATTGCCTGCCTCATCGTGAGACTCATGATAGACTACCTTGTTGTGTCCCGCCCATGACAGTGCCCCCGAGAAGCTATCAATTCTCAGCGGCTCATTATTACCATAGCCTGCCCTCTTTATCAAACGTGCCTTGTCGGTATAATTGCCGCTTCCGCCGTTTAGATTGTGAAAGAAATCGGCATACCATGCGGCGTCAAACCCTAGCCCTCCGGCACTTACCGGCATAGTAACCCTGTCCCACTCCGAGTGGTCCTCTGCGGTGATTACAACCTCCGGTTTTATCAGTTTAAGCGTGGCGCAGTACTCTCTTAAGAACTTGGCTCCAAATGCGTTTACATTTCCCATCGGTCTGCCGTCGGCATGAAGCACGTTATAGCTGTGCATTGAGGTGGTCTGGTCCAACCTGAAGCCATCCACATGAAACTCCTCCATAAGCATTACCGCACTGCTGATAAACATCTTTCTGACCATCTCCTCATAAAAGCGCGGAGAGTACCCTGTTGACATGTTATCTATGTAGCCGCCGTCGGGAAACGGCGTTCCATCAATTTTTCTGTAATCACCGGAGCGCCCCTCAAACCAGTAGTAAATGTTTTCCTCATGTGTGCCGGAATCATACATCCATTGTGCACGCTCACCATCAGGGGCAAAATGGTTATACACAACATCAAACAGTACACCCATGCCCTTACTGTGGCAAGCTCTGATGAAATGCTTAATCTGGTCCCTGCCCCCTGAGCTGTACTCAACAGCGAAGTAGTGAGACGTCCCGTATCCCCATGACTCAACGCCGCCAAATTCCGATATAGGCAGCAGCTCCACACATGTTACCCCTATATCGCTTATATAATTGTTATTTAACAGAGCTATAGCATCTCCGATATCCCCGGCAACGTTGTTACCGTTTGCATCCTTTTTACCGTAACCCAGAGCGCCTACATGAAGTTCATAGATAATCAAGTCATCAACCCTTTTTGGAAATGCGGCATTAGAGCGGTTTGTGTCATCTCCCTGCCAAAACACCTCCTGAGTTACATAATCAGATGGGTTTATTGAGTTGGCATTCTGAAAATCGGCAACCACCATCTCAGGGTCAACCACAACCGAACAACTGGTCGTACCATCGAGGTCTCTGTAACCGCCGTTATATGGTGCACCCCTTGGGTTTGTTCTCCCTGAGCCTATTTGACACCTTGAGTACAAATCGGTACGATAGACAGTGCGGCCGTTTCTGTTGGTTATCCGGAACATGTACGGCTTTTTGTGGTCATAGGCGGCAAAATCATCTACCGGTGCCGTTACCCAAACACCGTCACGCTGGCGTACCATAGGGATTGACGGAGCGGCAGGGTCTATGCCTACCCCATAGTCGGAAATATAGCCGCAGGACACTGTACCAAAGACAACCTCCACAGCCCTTGCGTTAGGGGCCCACAGGGCAAACTGTATCAATGGTGCACTCTGACCGGCAACAAAATACTTGTTTGCACCCAGACGTCTGCAGTTTGTAAGATAATAGGCCTCCGTCTGAATACCATCTGCCGGGGTGGCGTTTAATGTAAAGACCCGATATTTTTCCGTGGAGTTAATATCATTTACCTCAGTGGTAATTCCCCATAGGTCTTTGCCTGTAACGCTTGAGGCGGTTGTAATCCTGTCAACAGTGACACCCCACCTAAAAAGGTATCCTGCCTGAGAGGAATGAAAGTTAACCACAGCCTCAAACACAGGGCAGCCGTCTGTTCCTGTGACTTCAGTCATCTCCACTTTGGACCAATCATTAGAATACTCGGCTTGATTGAGCCTACCGCGGGTAACCCAGCTCCCGCTTAAGCGCACGTTTTCAAACACACGCCTTGTTATACCCGTTACGTACTGAAACTTTACCGGTATTGATATTTGCGGCATTATCCCATCTCCCCCTTTTTTAGAGTTTTTTTCATCATCCCTTGTAAACAGATTCTCATCATTTAGTACCCAGCTGGGCGATGACTGTAACCTCTTCCCCCTTGTGTTTGTCACCCAGTCTTACCTGAAAACCAAGGTAGTCCTTATAATCCTCACCGTTTACAGTAAGGCTCTTGACTTCAATCTCGTTTCTAGGTAAATAATCCGGCAGCAGGTTCAGACACTCTACGTTTCTGTCAGGGGAGAGGCAGAAGTAAAGAGTGAGTGGTCTGTCCTTTTCCACAAGCAGCCTGTAGTATATGTGTGCTAAATAGTTAAGCTCCATGCTGTGGTAACCTGATTTTGAATGGCTTGCTGACATGGCCCTGTCATCAACTAAGTACGGGTAGCCGTTTTCAAGAACATCGAAATAAGTCTCGCCGTAGTCTTTATCCAAAAATGCCAGATTCCAAAACGCTACAGACTCCCTTGCCAGCGCCCGGTATTTTTCCTTCTTTTTCTCGTCCTTTGTTGTACCCGTTAAGATCAAATAGGCCAGAATTCCCTGCTCCTGCTGCCACCACGCTTTGCGGTTATGCCACGGAAAATCTATCGGCATACCATTCTTTGGATGCCTCTCGACAACGTCGTACCAACCGCCCCTTATCATATCAAGGCCGCCTTCAGGTATCTTATCAGCAATTTTCTCTGCATATTGGAGGTACTTCTCCTTGCCGTAGAGGAAATATAAACGCGTAAGGTTCCATGCGATTTTCAGGTTATGCCCTACAACACTTCTGTCCTGCTGCCACTGATAATGGTCATCGTATGTCCAGTCGGCCAAAAAACGCTCTTTTATGTATAAAGAATCGTTATCTATAAACTTATCACAGATGAGCTCCGCCTGCTCCTCCTGCAAGTCCTTGTAGTACTTGTAGTCATCCTTGTAAAGAGCAATATCCTCGGTGGCAAGCAGCAGGTTAATCATATAAGCAGGAGCGTGGTCTCCAACAGAGTTCCAGTTCTTTTTGTTTCTGTTAAACTCCTGAAGCCCTATAGAGTCGTGGCGGAAATTAACAGGATCAATGTGTGAAAAGAACCCCTTTAACTTAGTATCCCTGTAGTAGTGCTCAAAGAACTCGACCGTTTTCTTAATATCATCATAGACATCCCAGTCATGGGTTAAACGGTAGTACTGTGCCATGCCGGCAATTGCATATATCTGCTCATACAGTGGGATAGTACCGGAGTCCTCGTTAAAACTTGAAGGGAGAATCTTTTTGCCCCTGTCCACGGCATGGTGCCAAACGACAAAAGTGCCGTCAAGGCTTATAGTCTTAAACATGTCCTGTTGGTATTTTATGCCTGCTTTGGCAGCATCGAGATACCTTCTGTTGCCGGTAAGGGAGTATGCTGAGGAGAGGCCGTAAATCAGTCTGGTTATGGTGTCACACTCCTGAACCGTGTAGTCATCCATCTTGCCCCCGGCAGCGTTTAAATTAGTGCGATAGCCGGTGAAATCAAATGTATCGCCCAGTCCAAACTGCCGCTGAAGCCATGTGTCGGCAAATGAGGTTATCTGGGAAAGCCACCAGTGCCCCTCTTCAAAGACGTACTTGTCCGGGCTGTTGCCGAATATTACTACGGACTTAACGTCAAACCTTGTCTTGTCATCATGTATAATAATTATTCCGTATGCCGACACAAGCTGTTTTTCTGCAATGTATCTGTCAAGTTTGTCTGACACAGTGTAGTCCGTCCTGTCTCTGTCAAGAAGATCGGTGTTGCGCACCATGTAAAAATACGTATCGCCTGTAATAAATGCCTCAAAGACGTCACCGCTGTTGGCCGCTATTTCAAACATACCTGCGGCGTTATACTTTTTTCGTACATAACCTGTAACTCTGAGACTTTGCGTAAAGTACTTCATAAGCATTCCTCCTCTTTGTATTTTTTACTTTTTCAGTTGATTGATATATTCCTTTATAAATACATCTGAATTAGCACTCATGCGGCCTGTAATCAGGTTGCCGTCAATATGCACGTCAGTGTCAACATAATTAAATCCTGCGTTTGTTACATCATCAATGATGTTATAGGCGCAAGTCACATTCTTAGCTTTTACCTTGTCTTTGAGAGAGCAAAGCAGCCACATTGAGTGGCAGATTACGCCCACTTTATGCTTGTCTGACTCAAGGATGGAAGAAACCAGCGCTATAGGCTCCGGTATTTCAAGCTTTCCGTTTTGTCCTTTCTTTTTAAACCACCACCGCAGTCTGTCCACCCAGTAACCGCCGCCAAATACAAAACCAGCATAATCACTTATGATTACCTCGTTAACGCTAAGGTCGGCTTTCAGGTACTGAGCCGGCTCGTTATCATACGGAAAACTTTTCTTCATGCCGTCGCCCCATTCCCTGTTTGTTGTAATCACAACGGGCACAAGGCCGGCCTCTTTCAGAGCGCTTATTATTGTGTTAAAACTGACGGCAACCCACTCGTCCTCAATAAAAACACCGATTTTCTTACAAAGCATGATTGTATCCCTCCCCCTTTTATAAAGAAAAAGAGCAGCATGTAAAACACGCACATTCCCCTTTTAGCATATCAAAACAACTGTTAAATACAAATAATAATCAAATAAAACAAAACGGCTTACTATTTATAACCCGCCAAATTTTGCGATGTTATGGAATGTAATCATGATGCAATATCTATGCCAACATAAAATACGTTGTAACATGCTGATTTGTATAAATTTCTTATAGCAGCAACATTAAAAACGTGTGAAAATTACACAAACTGTGGAATATTAGCCACAAATAGGTTCAAAATTTCCATAATGCATAATATAATTACAAAGTTGCAGGCGGAAGCAAACATAGGCGGCAGGTAGAAAACGACACCTCGTTACTCTTTTGACTGCTGCTTGGTATTAACCGGCTGATGTTTTTTTGCGATTTTTTTCTGATTTTTGACAAAAAACAATTCTTATAAAAACAATATTTATAAAAAATTTACATGTAAAAAATTTTTATTTTTGTTATAATCCGTTGATTGTATATTTTTTATTTATATACATGGCAGCTTTAGGCTATTAGGGAAGCGGTGGGGGATATAGTTTGAGTTAGAAAATGGAGGGCTTTGTCAATGTGGATAATAACAGAACCTGGAGATTTGCTTAATTTAGACAATATAATAAGAATAAAAAGAGTACATGGAGATGGTGTGTGCAAGATAGTAGCGGAGACGGTAAGAGGTGAGGAGGTATTTATCAGGCCTGCTCATAGGGCGGATGAATTTAATGAGTGTATCGAATGCGGCAACTCCGGCAAAGAAACCGGTATGATTAAGCTTATGAGGACACTAGAGGCAGTGGATATGAGAATGAAGAATTCCAGTGAATTACATTTCAGGACGGGTAAAAAATGACAACCGAGAAAAAAAAAAGAATTGGCGAGATGTTATTAGACTCAGGGGTGATTAACAAGAAGCAACTGGAAACTGCATTAGAAAGACAACATCAGTTAAGAGAACAGGGTGAAATAGCTCTGCTGGGTAGTGTTCTGACGGAGCTAAAAATATTAACATCAAATCAGTTGCTCTCATTTATCCAGCTCAACAATATAAATATCCCTCTTGGCGAGTACCTGGTTATTGACAAAAAGATAACAAAAGAAGAGCTTAAAGCCGTTTTAGAAATTCAAAGGCAAAATCCGCAAAAAAGAATCGGTTCCATTTTGGTAGAAGAGCTTAAACTCATTAATAACGAAACTCTTCTCAGAACCATAGCAAAACAGCATAATCTGCCAAGAATTAAGCCGGATATTTCAGAATTGGACTCTGAACTATTTTTTATTTTTTCCGCTAAAATGTTGATGGATAACAGATTTATTCCTTACAAGAAGTACCAGGGAGAACAGGGAAGCATAATTTACCATTGCATTATTTCTGAGTCGGATATAAAAAACACCCAAAAGATCAAAAATGAGATGCTGAAGGAAATTAAAAATTACCTGATCGCCTCCGGAGACAGAAGTAAAATGACGTTATCCGTGGAGTTTGCCCTTGCCGGCTTAAATGAAATAATGGAATTCATCCCTCATGTTTTTAATAGCAAGGATGCAATATCATTATCTCAGAAAATAGTCGTGGAAGCTACAGCGGCAACCGAAATCCTTTATATCGGCACAAAGTATTATTCCTCAAATTACAATCTCAATATATTTATGCAGCTTATTATGAAGGCAATAGACCTTAAAACCTCCGATATACATATTGAGCCGACTAAGCATAACTTAAGAATTCGTTTCCGTATAGACGGAATATTAGTGGAGCAGCCTGGTTTGCCAAAGACATTAAATACTGCTTTTGTAAGAGGATTAAAAAACTATTTCAGGTTTAAGGACTCTCATATTCAAAATGTCATTGTGGATGACCGTAAGAGGGTTTTTTATGAAGACAAAAATATAGAAACTGATTTGAGAATATCCATTCTTCCTACTGTTTATGGCGATAAGATGGTGATAAGAATTCTGATACAATCTGATGTAGTGCCGACATTTGAAAAATTAGGGATGTATAAAAACTTAGTAGAAAAGTATAGAATGGTTTGCTCTATGTCCTCCGGCATTGTGATAGTGACAGGCCCTACAGGTTCAGGTAAGACTACCATGCTTTACTCAACTCTGGATGCTCTGAACAAGGAGGAAATCAGCATTCTTACACTTGAGGACCCGCCGGAGTATCTCATAGACGGAGTGGCACAGGCTCGTGTCGGTGCAGATGATACAAGGGAAACATCATACAGCAAAGGGATAAAAGCATCTTTGCGTCAGGACCCCGACATTATAATGTTTGGAGAGATGCGGGATCATGAATCCGCCACGATGGCCTTAACAGCCGGATTAACAGGACACTTGCTCTTTACGACACTTCATACCAATGACGCCTCAGCAGCCATATCCCGTCTGCTTGACATGGGTATAAGGCCGTTTCTGCTATCCTCTACCTTGGTCTCAATACTGGGGCAGAGACTGGTTAGGGTAGTATGTCCAGACTGTAAGGTGGAATATAAACCTCTCTGGGAGGACATTGAATTTTTCACGTTATTTATAAATGGGGTACCGGAGGAAATTGAAAATGGTAAATTGAAGTTTTACAAGGGCGGCGGTTGTAATAACTGTAATAACACCGGATTTAAGGGCAGGGTAGCAATTCACGAACTGCTTTGTATGAATGAAGAGATTAAGAAAGCTGTATTAAACGGAGCAATGGCTAAAGAAGCTGAAAATATTGCCAGAAGCTACGGAATGACGTCACTTGTGGAGGACGGTTTCCTGAAAGCAACTGAGGGCGTTACAACTTTAGAAGAGGTGTTAAGAGTATCTAAGAATCTTGAAAATCCCAGAATTAAACGTAATATTGACGAGATCAGATATCTGCTGAAAGGAAATCTGCCAAGAAATGATTTTCTTTCGGCAATATTTTCAATTACGTTTAGATAACAAGGAAAATTAATGTAACGATGCCACATGAGTATTAAAAAGAAAATAATATTGATTCTCATGATGTCAGCTGTAGTAGTTGCTGTCTATAACGTTGCAGAGAAGTATTTCCGTTATAAAAGATTAATTAATGAATATGTAATTGACAAGTTGGAGGGTTACGTTACTGTTCAGAATCGAGGGAAACCGGAACTCAGAGCTAAAAAACATGAATCAATAAAGCCGGGAGATATTATCCGGACTGTGGATAACTCAAAAACAGATGTGGTATTTAAAAACAGGGCTGCTGTCAGGGTTACAGAAAATACAGCCCTTGAGGTGGATAAAGACGGCCCTGATGCCGAGCCTCAAACAAAATTGACAAAAGGTGCGGTTTTGGTAAAAATAACCCACAAACTTGCCGCAGATCAGGGTGGAAAGTCAAAAAAGGTGTTTTCGGTACAAACGCCTCAAGCTGTTGCCGGCGTAAGGGGTACTTCATTTTTAGTAAAATATAATGATGAAATTCCCAGATCATTTATGGAAAATGTTCCCGGCACAGAGGTTGCAGTGCTTGAGGGAACGGTAAGTTTTTCTGTTTCAGGCAGTACACAGGAGATTGATATAACGAAAGAAAGAAAGGCCGTTGTTGATCATTTTTCTACAACTCCCAGGCTATCATATATCTCCAGTGAAGATGAAACCCGGCTGGAAGAGATTGCCGACATTGAAACTTCATTGAAATTTTCCGACTTTTTGTTTTCCGAAATCAGAGAAACCTTCAGCTCATTGATATGTCCTGTGGTTACTAGAATCACAAAGGCCGAGATGAGTATTATAGAATCAGCGCTGAGTATTTACAGTTATGAACACGAGGGGAAAGTGCCGCGTAAGCTTACTGAGCTAAAATTGAAAAAACCCGATCTCTATGATTCATGTGGAGTGCCGTATTTATACAAAAGGCTCAGTCCATATAAAGCCGAGATACGCTCGGCAGGCGCAGACATGGAATTCTTTACCAAAGATGATTTAGTAAGAACTTTTCAGAGCCGGTAACACAGATACAGAGAACTAATAAGCAGGAGGAAGAGAAATCATGGCAGATGAGAAAAAAGAACCCTGGCTTAATTACCTGGCTATGACCACTGTGCTGTTTGCAGTATTGGCAACCCTATCCACATTTAAGGGTGGCAATTATTCCACAAAATCGCTGCTTTTTCAATCACAAGCGTCTGACCAATGGGCATACTTCCAGGCAAAGAGCATAAAGAGCTACCTATATGAGGGACAAAAGGACAGGTATGAAACAGAATTGAACTTTTCGGAGTCTGAATTATCTGCTTCCGGGATAAAACACTACAACGAAAAAATAGCCTTCTTTGGGGAGAAAATAAAAAAATATGACAGTGAAAAGGCTGCAATATCAGCCGAGGCTAAAAAGCTGGAAAAACTGCGTGAAGATGCTCAACAGCACTCACGAGCATTTGGTATGGCTATCATATTCCTTCAAATTGCGATTCTGATAGGTTCCATCTCGGCCCTTATGAAAAAAAAATCCCTCTGGCTTGTAAGCATTGTTATAGGTTCAGCCGGTATCTTATACTTCATAAACGGTTTTTTACTCTTCCTACCTGTGTAAGGGAAATTAAATAGCGAAAATCGAGGTTTCAGAATATTAACTTTTCAGAAGAGAGTTTAAAATTAAAGAGAAAAAATTAAAATGCTTAAGCAGTTATAGCGAAAACCATAATTCCGTTCATTATTTTTAGTGGTTGAGATTGCCACGTCGCTATCGCTCCTCGCAATGACGAATAAAAAAACACAGTAAAAACAACTACATGCCGTCATTGCGAACCCCCGCAGGGGGTGTGGCAATCTCTTCTTTAATAAATCAATAAGAACATACTTTTGCTTTTTGCTATAACTGTATAGGCAATAACATTACTTATCTATAATTAAAAATTTTTAATCAGAAGTTCTTGACATTTAGACTTTCAGACAAGTATGATATTTTATTTTACAGAGGAGGGTAAGAGTTGGAATCACATGCACTCATACACATATCGGGGGTTCCGCCCTATGTTACGTATTCGTGGGTAGCGATGGCAATTCTAATAACCGTTGCGTTTGTTGTTAGGGGCTCCTTGAAGCTGGTGCCGGTTGGAGCACAAAACGTGGTGGAGGGAATTGTTGAGGCCTTATATGATTTTTGCAAAGACAACATAAACCACCACTGGGTTGACTCAATGTTTCCCATGATAGGCACACTGGGGCTCTATATTCTTGTTTGTAACTTAATGGGTTTAATTCCCGGGTTTGATGCACCCACGGGTAATATCAACACGACGGCCTCCTGCGCTGTACCGGTGTTTATAGCAACCCACTACTTTGGACTCAGAGAGCACGGTGGCGGTTATCTGAAACATTTTTTGGGGCCTATACGGTCAATTTATGCGCTGCCACTGATGATTATGATGTTTATAATAGAGTTCATTGGGCACCTGGCGCGACCTGTTACCCTGTCGGTGAGGCTTTTTGGAAATATGCTCTCAAAGCACATAATACTGTCAGTATTGGCAGTGTTGGCTCCGGCGGTAATTCCTATAGTGTTTTTAGGCCTTGGCATACTTGTCAGTGTTGTACAGGCCTTTGTTTTTGTTTTGTTAGCAACGCTGTACTTTGCCGGTGCAGTTGAAGAGTCACATTAATATTAATAAAAATACTGTGGAGGTTGAATTAAATGAAGAGATTTTTAATGTTGCTGTTTGTAGTAATGACGGTAGCGGCAGTACCTGTAGCGACATTGTATGCAGCCGATGGAGCGGCTGACAGCCAATCGGGCAACGTAAAGGCATTTGCAGCTATTGGAGCATTAATAGGGCTGGGAATAGCGGCACTTGGCACGGGAATAGGCCAGGGGCTGGGTCTTAGTAAGGCATGTGATGGTGTTGCAAGAAATCCCGGGGCATCCGGTAAGATTACAACCACACTGATTATTGGTCTTGCTATGATTGAGTCGCTCTGTATTTATGCATTCTTGCTATCCCTTGGTGTGCTTATTAATCAGAAGCTGTTTTTTTAGGCGGCCACAGGGAAACTTATACTGTGAGCGGGGTTAAATCGTGTTGGGGGCTAAGAGATGGGGCTGTTTCTTAGGTGTTTTGTGGTTGGGCCTTTACAGGTCAACTGCTACATCCTCTCAGATAAGGACACCGGAGAGACCATCGTAATAGACCCCGGCGATGAACCCGACAGAATTATTGATTTTATAACCGATAAGTCTCTTACCTTAAAGAAAATAGTTTGTACGCACACGCATTTTGACCACATAGGGGGTATTCCTGAAATAAAGGATGCCCTTAACCCCCTGCTGTTAATGCATACAGATGACCGCACCATATATGAAGCCGCCCGTGACATGGCGTTATTTTGGGGCCACCAGATGGATCCTATGCCTAAGCCTGACCAGTTTCTCTCTGAGAGTGACACTATTACAGTTGGCAGTCATCAGTTTGAGGTGCTTCACACACCGGGACACACCCCCGGCGGCATATGTATTTATGGCGAGGGAATAATCGTAACCGGTGATACCCTCTTTGAGGGTTCGGTGGGAAGAACAGACCTGCCGGGTGGTAATGCTCTTGATTTAAAAAAATCCTTCAAGCGCCTTATGGGACTACCTCCTGAAACAAGGGTATTTCCAGGCCACGGCTCTGAGACCACAATCTCACACGAAAGAAAATACAATTTCTTTAATAGCGAGTAATTCCAATTCTAATTCAAAAGTATAACGAGGCGGCAAGGAACAAGCGACGCAGGCGTACTTTTAGTACGTTGAGGAGCTTGTGACGAAGCCAACAAAGTTAGACAAATGAATTAGAATTGGAATAACAGCTGCCTGCGTTTACCTTTTACTGCAACTTGGTATGAATGCAAGTTTTTTAATCCTTTAATTTTTGTGAAACTCTCTTTATTTCCTCAAGTTTCCGAAGGGCACTGCCGCTATCCAGAGCATCAGTAACCATGTTAACGGCTGCATCCAGTTCATACTGCTGTTGTGAGACCATAAGAGCACAGGCGGAGTTCATAATAACAATGTCACGTCCCGGGCCTTTGCCTCCACTTAGAATTTCATAAGTAATGCGGGCATTGTCCTCTCTGTTACCACCGGAAAGAGTTGATAATTCCGCCCTGTCAAACCGGAAATCCTCCGGTGCAAACACCAGATTATTAACAGTACCGCCTGAAAATCTCGACACATAGGTGCCGTCGGATATTGTAACCTCATCAAGGCCGTCTGCTCCATGAAATACCATTGCATCAACTGCACCCAAATTCCCCAGCACAGCCGCCAGTGGCTCCGTCAAAGCTGCATCATAGACACCGACTATTTGTCTTTTAGCGCCTGCCGGATTAGTTAGCGGCCCGAGTATATTAAAAATTGTCCTTATTCCAATTTCCCTTCTTGGACTTACCGCATACTTCATGGCAGGGTGAAATAACGGGGCAAATAGAAATCCAAATCCGGTTTCATACAAGCATTTCTCAACTTTTTCAGGGCTCAGATCTATTATGACGTCAAGGGCTTCAAGCACGTCTGCACTTCCCGTGCGGCTTGATACCGAGCGGTTCCCATGCTTGGCTACCGGTATGCCGCAAGCTGCCGTCACTACCGCCGCTGTTGTTGATATGTTAAATGTATGGGAAAGGTCGCCACCGGTGCCGCAGGTATCCACAACACCCTCGGGGGCGGTTATTTTTATCGCCTTTTCTCTCATTACCGTGACGGCTGCCGTTATCTCTTCAACCGTCTCGCCTTTAACCTTAAGGACTGTTAAAAAGGCTGCTATCTGGGCATCAGTTGCCCTGCCCTCCATTATTTCCGTCATACACTCAATCATTTCATTACTGGAGAGGTCTATGCTCTGTGTCAGAATATTTATCGCTTCTCTTATCACGGTTTACCTCCCGCCGTGACTGTGCTTAGCGTTAAAAGCTGCGGAGAGCGTAAGGAAATTTGAGAGAATCTCCTTGCCGGCCTTTGTTAGTATAGACTCAGGGTGAAATTGTACACCCTCAAGCGGGTATGACTGGTGTCTGATACCCATGATTTCATCAGCATCAGTCCATGCGGTAATTTCAAAATCATCTGAAAGCGTGTCTTTTTTAATTATCAGCGAATGATACCGTGTGGCTTCAAACGGATTGGGTATCCCCTTGAATATGCCCTTGCCGTCATGATAGATCAGGGAAGTCTTACCGTGCATAAGCCGCTGCGCCCTGACGATATCTGCATTAAAAGCCGCTCCAATGGATTGATGCCCCAGACACACTCCAAGAATCGGAATTTTACTAAAGAAGTTTTTTATTAAATCAACCGAGATTCCCGCCTCATTCGGAGTGCAAGGCCCCGGAGAGATCACAATAGTGTCCGGCTTCAGTTTCTCAATATCACTAACTGTGATTTTATCGTTTCTGAAGACTTTTATAACCTGCCCAAGTTCGCCCAGATATTGAACAAGATTGTATGTAAATGAATCATAATTATCTATCATTAAAAGCATAACAGTTTTAACTCACACAGTTTCCATGTTTTTTGACTAACATCCGCTCTTAGCCATAACAACGGCACGAAACATGCCTTTTGCTTTATTTACAGTTTCCTCGTATTCGTTTTCAGCAACAGAGTCGGCAACGATGCCGGCCCCGGCCTGCACAAATACCTTGCCCTCTGTAATCAGTATGGTTCTAATGGTAATACAGGTATCCATGGAGCCTGAAAAGCCGAAATAGCCGACCGCTCCTGCATAAGGGCCGCGCATTACAGGCTCAAGTTCATCTATGATTTCCATAGCCCGCACCTTCGGCGCCCCTGTTACCGTCCCCGCCGGAAAACACGCCCTTAAGACGTCAAATGAGTCAAGCCCCTCTCTCAGTGTACCCTCCACGTTTGACACTATGTGCATGACGTGGCTGTAGCGCTCCACATCCATAAGTTCGGTAACTTTCACTGTCCCCACAACAGCCACCCTGCCAACGTCATTTCTACCCAGATCAACCAGCATTATATGCTCAGCCCTTTCCTTAGGATCGCCTTTTAACTCGACCTCAAGAGCCAGGTCCTCATCCTCGGAGCGCCCCCGCCTCCTTGTGCCCGCAATCGGGCGCAGCGTGATTTTGCCCTCTTCCACCCTTACAAGAATCTCCGGGGATGAGCCCACTATCTGAGTATCACCAAAGTTAAGATAAAACATGTACGGGGAGGGATTTATCACTCTCAGACAACGATAAACATCAAATGCCTCTATTTCAATATCTGATTCAAACCGCTGTGACACTACTATTTGAAAAGCGTCCCCAGCCCTGATATACTCTTTTGATTTCTCAACAGCCTCGAAGAACTGCCCTTTTTCAGTAAATGAGGACTTATAGCTGTCGGAGTCATTAGCATTTATGGAATTATTGTCAATAGAGAGAGTCCGGTTGGCTACCGGTTTTTTTAGCAGCTCTACAATTGCCGATATTTTCCCGATTGCTTCCTTGTAGCTGTCCTCTGCGGTTTTACCGATAAGGGAGGCGTTAGCCACAACTTTAATAGCCTGTCTCAGGTTGTCAAAAATAACAATAGTGTCCATAAGCATAAACATCGAATCCGGTAAGCCGAGAGACGGTTTTTCTCTTATTGGTACACTTTCAAAAAACTGTACACACTCATAGCCGATGTAGCCGACCAAACCGCCATAAAAGCGCGGCAAACCGTGTGTTTTAACTGCAGTGTACTGAGAGAGCTCTTCCCTTAACACCTCAATCGGATCAACCACCATTTTTTGGGTGGATTTACCGTCACACGTAATTTCAACCTCGTTACCACGGAACTTCATAGTTTTTTTAGGAGCGATCCCTAAAAACGAATACCTGGCCCATTTTTCCCCTCCCATGACGCTCTCCAGCAGAAACGTATTTGGCCCGCATAGTTTTAAGTATGCCGATACAGGGGTCTCAGTGTCGGCCAGAATCTCCGTGTAAACAGGAATCAGATTGCCGTCTTTTGATATTTTTTTAAATTCTTCTATTTTTGGATAATACATATTGACAAACACTGCCGTTTTCCTTTATGATATTACCGTGTTACAAACACAGTATTTACTATAATACAGTGAACGATGATAAAGTTACAAGAGTAAAGTTGCAAACTGTTAAATAATTATAGTAGCATATCTGTGGTGGTACCGGCAGAGCGGGCGTAGCTCAGTGGTAGAGCACAACCTTGCCAAGGTTGGGGTCGCGAGTTCGAGTCTCGTTGCCCGCTCCAATTTTCCCTCTAAATGCCCTCAGCCCGTTAAACCTCTGCATAGGGGCAGCTGATTTCATGGGCGGCTGATTCTGATACGCGCAGGACTGGTTCAAAACCCTCTTATGCTTATAAAATGGTATCCAAAGAAGCGCTCCTGTGACATATATAAAAAAGGTTTAAATTACTTCATATTCATACCGGCGGGAATTTCCATTTTATTGAAACCGGCGGGAACTTCAAAAATATCAGCCGGCTGAGAACCTGTTTTTATATTTTTGTACTCCTGTGACCATGAACCGTCCACCGCCGAGGTTTTAACCGGAAATATAATATCAGAGGCCATCCATTGATATATCTGTTGCTCTTTACCGCCGGACTTATAAGTAACCATGTACTTTGTGCATGAGTGTCCGTCAATGGTTTCCTTACCAACTTCTTTTCTGCTGAGTTCACCATCCACCTTTTCATCAACCATTGGTTTTTGGGTTGAATGTTGTATAGGTGTCTCCATATACATTTTCTGTTTATGAAGAATGCTCCAAACTACCTTTTTATCCTCTCTTGTGATAGTTGAGACTTTTTCAGGAGTTGACATATCCATCCTGATTTTGTCCTTAGTAAAAAACATCTTACCCTCGGTCTTAGTCCCCTTTGCGGTGTAAATCATATCCGCCGAAAAATCCAACGCGTGTGAAACGGCTGAAAACAACAAAACTAATACGAAACTTACCAGCACTCTCCTTACCATAAGAAAGCCTCCTTGTTTATATTTGAAATTAAAAACGTTGGCAGTATAACAAATGTTATCGCTTTTTTCAATACGCACTGCTTTGGTGCAATCTTGTAGTTTGCACCTCAAAGAGCCAAAAAAGATATGTCTTACTTCTTCGCTTTATGCTCTTTAGCCGTTTCGGGATTTTCGTACTTAAAAATATATTCGTCCGGTTTGGCAAGTCCAAGGTCTTCACGGGCCTGCTTTTCGATGTAAAACGGATCGCTGCGTATAACGCCGATTTCCTCTTTTAGCTTAACTATATTTTTCTCAATGTCAGACAAACTCTGCTCAAGTATCCTCTCCTCTTTTTTGAGCTTCATATACCGCAGTACTCCCATCTCATCAAACACCAGATCAAACATTATAAGCACAAAGGCCACCGTAAAGATAAATACAAAAACACGGCTTCGTCTCTTACGTTCCGTCAAAATCTGTGTCCTCAAAAGATTTCTCTTACCCATGAATAATATTCTTTACCGCCTGTCTTAGGAAATAAACAGGGGGGCACTCCGTGCCCCCGCTGCATCATCTATGTCTTATATTCGTTTATTACTTCAGGTTATAGTAGGTATTGCGTCCCTTGTAAATAGCCATGCTTCCAAGCTCCTCTTCTATCCTTAAGAGCCTGTTGTACTTAGCAATACGGTCACTCCTTGAGGTTGAACCGGTCTTAATCTGTCCGGCATTGAGCGCCACTGCTATATCTGCTATGGTTGTGTCTTCAGTTTCGCCGGAGCGGTGGGATATTACAGCCGTGTATTTAGCCTTCTTTGCCATCTCTACGGCATCAAGGGTCTCTGTCAGTGAACCAATCTGATTGACTTTCACCAATATGGAATTGGCTATTCCCTTTTCTATACCCTCTTTGAGAATTGAAGGATTGGTGACAAACAGGTCGTCGCCGACAAGCTGAATTTTCTTGGTAAGCTTATCAGTCAGCATCTTCCAACCTTCCCAGTCGTTTTCACTACAGCCGTCCTCGATTGAAATTATCGGGTATTTGTCGCAAAGACCGGCATAGTAGTCAACCATTTCGGCCTTTGTAAAGGTTTTGCCCTCACCGGCAAAGTTATACTTGCCGTCCTTATAGAGCTCTGAAGAGGCTACGTCCAGTGCGAGATAGAAATCCGTACCCGGCTTATACCCGGCCTTTGAAATTGCTTCTACGATAATTGCAAGAGCTTCCTCGTTTGACTTAAGGTTGGGAGCAAATCCGCCCTCATCACCGACTGCGGTGGAAAGTCCCTTGTCATGCAGGATTTTCTTAAGAGTATGAAACACCTCGGCTGAGCTTCTAAGAGCCTCGGCAAATGTGCCTGCCCCTATCGGCATTATCATAAACTCCTGAATATCAACGTTGTTGTCGGCATGGGCGCCGCCGTTTATAATGTTAAGCATAGGAACCGGAAGTTCCTTGGCATTTACGCCTCCAATGTACTTATAAAGAGGAAGGTCACACTCCTCAGCCGCCGCTTTGGCTACCGCCAGGGATACTCCAAGTATTGCGTTTGCCCCTATCTTAGACTTATTGTGCGTTGCATCGGCCTCTATCATTATTCTGTCTATCTGGGCCTGATTTATCGCCTCCTCGCCTATTACCTTGGATGCCAGCACCTTGTTTACATTATCGACAGCCTTAAGCACACCCTTACCCAGATACTTGCTCTTATCTCCGTCTCTTAACTCAACAGCCTCTCTCTCTCCGGTTGAAGCACCACTTGGCACGGCGGCACGCCCTGCTGCTCCACTTTCCAGTATTACATCAACCTCCACCGTGGGGTTGCCCCTTGAGTCCATTATCTGTCTTGCATGTACTGCTTCAATCTTTGACATTATCCCTCCGTTAGTTTTTTTATTAAACTATAAAACCGGCATCTCTGCGGCTTATTTCAAGCAACCCTTAATTTTATATCACGGTTATTTTTTAGGCATATGAATAGCGTGTCCCAACACATCCTCGGCTGCCTCCATAAGTCCCTCGGCAAGGGTCGGATGAGCATGAATGGTTTCTGCCAAATCCTGCACTGTTAATCCGTTTCTCATGGCTACCGCCGCCTCATGCACTATGTCTGAAGCGTTTTGCCCTATTATATGCACTCCAAGTATCCGCTTGCCTTCCTCATCGGAGATAACTTTAAAAAGCCCCGATATCTCACCCATGGCGTGGGCCTTACCCAGTGCCCGGTACTGGAATCTGCCGACACGGTACTGCAAACCCTTTTCCTGAAGTTGATGCTCACGCATTCCTACCGAGCCTATCTCGGGATGTGTAAATATCCCTCCCGGCACCACCGTATAGTCCATCTCCTCGGTGTGGCCCATTATATTGTTTGCCGCTACGATGCCTTCTTTTGAGGCTGTATGGGCTAACAACATTCCGCCCGTAACATCCCCTATAGCATAGATATCAGGGTTTGACGTCTCCATGTACCGGTTTACTTTTATCTCACCGCGTTTGCCGGTCTCAACACTTACCCTGTCCAGCCCCACTCCCTGTGAGTTGAAAGCCCTGCCGATAGTTACCAGAAGTTTCTCCGCCGTTAAGTCCTTCCCGTTAGATAAAGATACCCTAACGCCTGAAGTCTCTACCGATACCTTTTCGACCTTTATGCCGGTATAGAGCTTTATCTTCTTTTTCTTTAACTCTCTTTCGATAGTCTGGGAAATCTCAGGGTCTTCCGTTGTAAGGGCTCTGGGCATCAGCTCCACCATCGTTACCTCCGTGCCGAATTCCTGATAAATACAGGCAAATTCACACCCCATAACCCCGGCCCCTACTATTATCATTGAGGAGGGAATTGAGTTAATCTCCAGTGCATCCGTGCTGTTTAGAATGTTTTTACCGTCAAAGGGAAATATTGGAATCTCCGCCGGCCTTGAGCCGGTTGCCACTATGAATTTATCGGCGGTAAGGGATTCCACCCCGCCGTCCTTTAATGATATTCTTATTTCCTTTTCAGATATAAACTCTCCGGCGCCTTCTTTTAGCTTGACTCCCCAGCTTTTAAATAAACCCCTTATTCCTTTAACCTGTATGGATATGACCTCATTTTTCCGCGCTAAAATCTTTGACGGATTAGGTTTAACTTCTCCGGTCAAGTCTATACCGAAATCACTGAGATGTTTGGCTTTGGAGTATGCCTCCGCTGAGGCTATGAGAGTCTTTGTCGGGATGCAACCCTCATTTAAACACGTACCACCCACCTCTTTTTTCTCGATGACTGTTACATCAGCCCCCATCTGAGCGGCTTTTAGTGCCGCTACATAACCGCCGGGGCCGGAGCCTAATATAGCTACTTTCATCCCTCTTCCTCTTCTATAAATTTCTCATACTCCGGCAAATCCATAAGATCGTCCAGCTCCGACTCATCGCTTATCTCCACCACAGCTATCCAGCCCTTACCGTACGGGTCCTCGTTTATCACCTCAGGTGCATCCTCAAGCTCTTCATTTACACTAACCACTGTGCCGCTTACCGGGGCTATGACCGGTGAGGTTGCCTTGGTTGATTCTATCTCAGACATCTCCGTGTTAGCCTCCACTTCGCTGTCCACCTCCGGCAAGTCAAGATAGACTATATCACCCAATGCGTCCTGCGCATAATCCGTTATGCCTATCGTTGCTTTCTTACCTGAAAGACTCACCCATGTATGTTTCTTATGATAACGAATATCCTCTGGATTCATCTTATATACCTCCTGAAAAATTTTTTTCCCGTCTTATATTTTTGGGCATACAGTTTCTTATCATACCTATTATATCTTTGTCAACAAAAAAAAATGGCTACGTGTAATGTAATAACGAAAATGTCGGATAACTATCGAAAAGCACAAATTTGTTTGGATTTCGGGAATAAAGGAGTAGTTGATAAAAAATTATATAGATATGTTAAAATCAAGGCGATTTATGTTAAAGAGAAATCTGTCTTGCATAATTTTGTTGCTTTTTCTTTTTTCCGGCAGAGCCGTAGCAGCTAAGACTATTGAGGCTGACAAGCTTGAGTACGACGGTGATAAGAGAATATACTATCTTTACGGAAATGTGATTCTAACGCAGGACAACACAACTCTTACCGCCGATTTTGGCCGGTATGATGAAAACACATCTTTTGCTTATTTTTCAGGTGCAGTTTTTTACGAGGACCCTGAGGTTAAAATGGAGGCCGATGAGGCAGTTATTTTAACCGACAACAAAACCGGAACTCTCAGGAGAGCCAATATGGTTTTCAAAAAGGACGGTTATTATGTTAAGGGTGAGACCATAGTAAAACGGGGTGAAAATTCCTATTATGCTGAGAAAAGCTCCTTTACAAGTTGTGATACTCCGGTTCCGGCCTGGTGTTTTTATGCTGATACGGCTGATATTTTGACAGAAGACAGACTTCTGGCTAAGGGTGTGTTCTTTAAAGTAAACGATACCTCAGTGTTGTACACCCCGGTTTATCAGGCGGGACTAAAAAGAAAAAGCGGATTTCTGATGCCCTCCTACGGTTACAAAAAAGGTAAGGGAACTTATCTCGATCTTCCTTTTTATTATGTTATTTCAGAAAACCGCGATTTGACTGTTAACATCAACACCTATACGCGCCGTGGCACAGGAGAAGGGCTCGAATACAGGTACATAGAACATGGCGGCATTACCGGCAGCTGGTATATTTATCATTTAAGCGACAGGGTGGATGACAAAGAGTATCTGCAGATTAAAGGTGAACATAAACAGTTTCTCCATGATTTTTATACAAATTTTAATGTAAATTATCTCAACTCAGAGGATTATTTCAAAAAATACAGCCCTAATATTCAACTAAATGTATCGCGCTACCTCCAGTCATCCGGCGACATCGGCTATGCCACGCCTAAAACACGCACCTATCTGCTCTCACAGTTCCAGGTTGACCTTCAGTATTATACGAAAAATGTATCGCAAAAGATCCCTGAGTTAGGCTTTACAGTTCACCCCACGGAGTTTTTTCAATCATCCCTGTTTTCAATGAATTCATCAATAGCCAATTTCATATCCGAGCAGTCGGTTAAAGGACAGCGATTTGACCTCTACCCCAAAATACATCACTCATTTGGAGACATGGCACGCTTTACACAGGCAGCAGGGGTACGGAGCACCTTTTACGATATCTCTCTTAACAGACAGGCGGGTTCGTACAACAGCATGGAAAATATCGCTCTAACTTATGGCGCCTCCTTAGACACCACACTTGTCAAAAACTATGGCAGCCTAACCCACGTAATGCAGCCGGCTGTTTCATATAACTACATCTCCAGTGGTCTTGACACCACGGACAAGTTTACCCTGGATTCAACCGAGTACTTTAAAAAAACCTCAACCGCCGAAATATCACTTATGAACTATCTCAGGGATAAAAACGGTACGTTTTTGTACGGAAGAGTTTCCGAGGGATATGACACTTCCAAAGAGACAAACAAACTTGAACCTGTGAAATTTCAATTCGGCCTTGTGCGCCCTCTTGTTATAAAGGCGGAGTCATTGTACGATTTCAATGACAGCCGGTTGAAAGCAATTAACTCCGAAATGATTTTTAGAATTATTAAAACAGATTTTGCAATAGGTGAGAGATACAACAAGGACAATGACATAATGTACATGACAAGCGGATTGGGATTTAATATAACAAAAGAGCTCAGACTCAACACAGCAGCCTGGTATGACGCCAAGACAGACCGCCTTGGTTACCTTGGCATTTCCCTTCTGTACATGAAGCAGTGTTGGGGACTAGGTCTCCTTTACAGCCAAACCACTGACCAATACGGCATATACCTTTCAATTGAACTTAAAGGTGTAGGAAAATATGAGTTACTAGGCAGCGGCCAGTCAACTGCTCTGTAACTGAGGTATGCACAGTGTCCTGAGTTAGGACAAGGCATGTTTAATTCAGATTTATACGGTGAATTGGTATAATCAAAAAAAAACCCCGAGGAGGCTCCGGTATGGCACAGTATAAGATACATCCCATAGTGATGGGTTCAAAACTGTTTGATAAAACCATGATGACCTACCAGTACGGCTATGGCCGGATGTTTACAATACCTATATATGGCTGGTTGATAGCAGGCGAGGGCGTTAAAATCCTTGTAGATACCGGAGAGATTGCTCCAGATAAGACCCCTGCACGGGAGAAACTTCTCGGTGCTAAAGTATATGCTTTCGAGGAGGCTTTGGCAAGGTGGAATCTCTCCCCTTCTGATATAAACATCATACTCCATACCCATCTGCATAACGACCATTGCGAGAATGACGATAAATGCGTCAATGCTGATATATACGTCCATGAGAAAGAACTTCAGACAATTCATCAACCCCACCCGCTGGATTTCCGGTACATGGAGGACTACATACTTGAAGTGGAAGAGCGCGGGCAGTTTAAAGTGCTCACAAAAGACACGGAAATACTGCCCGGCATCACTATGTTTCACACACCTGCACACACCGCAGGGGGCATGAGTGTGATAGTTGAAACAGCAGCCGGTAAGGCCGTCATCACAGGGTTTTGCTGTATTATGGAAAACTTCAATCCCCCGTCCGCTATACGCGGTATGGACATGGAAGTTATCCCGCCCGGTACCCATATAAACGTTTATGAAGCATACGATATACTTGTTAAGATTAAAGCCATGGCAGATATTCTCTTACCCCTTCACGAGCCGGAATTTGCCAATGTTGACACAATATAGCAAGTATAAACGGCACCCTATGCCGATAATGATACCGAGTTGCATTCAGAAGCATAACGCGGCGGTAAGGAGCCGGCGACACAGGCATACTTTTTCGTGCGCTGAGGAGCTTGTGACAAAACCGACAAAGTTAAACGATTGAATGCAACTCGGTATTAGGCGATTGCATGCAGCTCGGTATAAAACCACTTCACACAGGTACTAAAATCCTGATAGTCTTTATATTTATCAGTGTGGTGTGGTTTGCAATTTTGAACTTTGTAAGTGTATCTTATTTCAGGGGAACTCTTGAGGAAATTTTAAAAGATAGAATGTCTGTTGCTATCAGGCAATATGCACAGAATACAGCTTGCGGGCTGCCTGAGTATGTTATGTCAAGTAACAAACAGCTTACTGAAAAATCCCTGGCTTTATTAACTGAGGAATATATAAGCGGGACTAAAACCTACTTTTATGTAAAGAGTGCTTATATAGAAAATAAAATAAAGGATTTTGCCATTATTGTGCTGGGGATAGAGTCCTCACTGTTTCTTTCCCTTATTCTTATTATGTACTTGATTATTTCTAAATTTGTAAGAGACATCGAGGGTAGCGGTAAGTTTCTTAATCTGCTTCTGATGTCTTTTAACCATAAGATTGGAAACTTTATCTCGATTCTAAAATTAAATATTGAAATTCTAAAAGAGAATCCTTGTGAAAAAAAGGCGGTGCAAAGGCTTTTTACAACAACAGAGAAAATAGAAATAGATTTAAAACGCTCATTTAAAATGCTCAGGGAAAAGGGGAAAACAGCAAAAGAAAAGATTAATATCAGGGACTGTATATTTGAAGCCATAGAGTTTTTTGGTTTGTCTGACATTAAAAGTGTTTTCCACATGAATGTTAAACCGTTTATAATTTATGCTAATCCCAACGATGTCGGAGACGTTCTGTATAATCTTATAGATAACGCCCTGAAGTACTCAGACGGCTGCATTAATATACGGACATCATCAGATAACCGTTATGTTTATGTGTTTATACGAAACGAGCTTGCGGTAAATTCGCTCAGAGGCTCGGGACTTGGCCTTGAAATAACAAACAATATCCTGAAACGCTGCAATGGAAAACTGCTGTTGCGTCAAAAAGGCAAATACTATCTCACATACGTATGCTTTCCTAAGTAAAGCATTTACATCCTCTTAAATATAAATATTCTATATGAGTTGACGAACTAAATTAAGCTATTATAAAATTAAGATGAGAGCAGCAGATTAAACTAAAAATAAGGGAGGCACACAAATGGAGATAACAAGAGGGACATTTGATTGTATGGGATGTGGTGAGACTTTTATAGCAACATATATAAACGAGAAGCCTAAGACGTGTCCAAGCTGTAAGAGCGGCAACATCAAACTGGTAGGCGAGAACAAAGAGACTATGGGTGGCGGCGGTTGCGGCTGCGGTTGTGCACATTAGGCCGTAAACTGATAAAAAAGGTAATATGGTGCGCCTGAAGGGATTCGAACCCCTGGCCCATTGCTTAGAAGGCAATTGCTCTATCCTACTGAGCTACAGGCGCTCCTCTTATTTACCTGCTCCTTAACACACAATGTACTTTAACACATTTAAAACAAATAAGTAAAACACTGCCGAACACTAAATTTTAACCCGCCAGTGAGTTCCATCTGTTTTATCCTCAAGTGTTATGCCCATGTGTTCAAGCTCTTTTCTTATTGCATCTGATTTAACAAAATCCTTTTCTTTTCTGGCCTCATGCCGTTTATTGATTAATTCACTGATTGTCTCTTCAGTAATTTCTATTTTTCTGGTTCTGATAAGAGAGCGATACCAATCCTGCGGCGTTTTTTGAAAGATATTCAAGACGCCTTTTAACTCATCAAGAGTTCCTAAAGCAAGTGTTATAAGCTCATTAGCCTTGTTGCCGGATGGTCTTTTATCCAGATAACGGTTGATTTCACGAATCAGCTCAAATATGCAGCCAACGGCAAGAGCGCTGTTTAGGTCATCGTCCATGCTCTCGTTAAAGCTGTTTTTAGCAGTTGTAATAAACTCTCTGAACTCTTCCTCAATTCCTGCCGGTTTGTCTTTTTTTGAAGTAACACTCAGAAATTCAGAGATTCTCAGCACAGTTGAGTAGTACCTGTCTATGGAGGCCTCGGTTTGGGCAAGCTGTTCGGGTGAAAACTCTATCGGGCTTCTGTAGTGGGTTGAAATCATAAAAGCTCTGAGTACCTCTGCATCAAAGTCCTCAAGTATATCCCTGATTGTAAAAAAATTACCAAGTGACTTTGACATCTTCTCCTTGTCAATAGTGATAAAGCCATTGTGGACCCAGCAGTTTACAAATGGTTTACCGGAATGAGCCTCGGACTGGGCGATTTCATTTTCGTGGTGCGGAAAAATTAAATCAGCGCCTCCTCCGTGAATATCAAATGTGCTGCCCAGGTATTTCATAGACATGGCGCTGCATTCGATGTGCCAGCCGGGTCGTCCCTGTCCCCACGGGCTGTCCCATGAGGGCTCCCCAGGCTTAGAGGCTTTCCACAGGGCAAAATCCATTGGATTACGCTTTTTTTCATTAACGGCAACACGGGCGCCGGCCTCCATAGAGAGCAAATCCCGCTTTGAAAGCTGCCCGTAACCGGAAAACTTCTCAACTTCAAAATACACATCCCCTTCCACCTCGTATGCGTATCCTTTATCAATTAGGCCGCTGATTATTGTCAGAATCTCTTCTATGTGCTCTGTGGCCTTAGGTTCAATATCGGCGTTATCCACGCCAAGGGCTGCCATGTCCTCGTAGTATGCCTTAGTAAACTTACCGGTTACCTCCTGCCACGGCACACCGAGTTCGTTAGCCCTGTTGATTATTTTATCGTCTATATCGGTAAAGTTTTTAACAAAAGTTACGTTAAATCCCCTGTATTTTAAATACCGCCGCAGCACATCAAACACGATTGCACTTCGTGCGTGTCCGGCATGACAAAGGTCATAGACCGTAACCCCGCAAACGTATATGTTTATCCGGTTTTCGTTTATCGGTATGATTTGTTCCTTTTTGCCGGTTTTAGTGTTATAGAGTTTCAGAGTTAAACCTCCTAATTTCTTGATTGTAGTTCCGTTTTAAGTTCATGAATTAACCTTTCCATCGCCTGAAGTCTTTTTTCAACCGGATCGGGCAGTTGGTTGTGATCCAGTGCATCGGTTGACTCATGAGCAATATGGTGTCTGTCTTTAACGACTTTCCCAGGTACTCCAACCACAATGCTGTGGGCGGGAACCGGATTGAGCACAACTGAGTTTGCCCCTATTTTAACAAAATCTCCTATCACAATTGGTCCCAGCACCTTTGCCCCAGCCCCTACCACTACATATTTGCCCAGAGTCGGATGGCGTTTTCCTTTTTCTTTACCTGTACCACCGAGAGTGACACCCTGATATATGAGGCAACCCTCTCCAATTTCCGATGTTTCACCTATTACCACCCCCATGCCGTGGTCTATGACAAACCCAGGTGCAATGCGGGCTGCCGGATGAATCTCCACTCCTGTAAGAAACCGCCCCACCGTGGAGACAAACCTTGATAGCACAACAAGCCCTGCTCTGTAGAGCCGGTTAACAATCCTGTATATGACAACGGCATGAAAACCGGAATGATTCAGGATTACGTCAATAACACCGGCGGCGGCAGGGTCCTTTTGCAACAGTGACCGAAAATCTTCCTTTATTTCCTTAAAAATACTCATTTATTAAGTATATCGTGTTAATCCCTGAAACACAACTCTTATTATAGCAGACACTAAACGTATAAGGCCGGTACTGCCGCCAACCACGTGTTCATAGTTGTCATTTCCCTTTCTCAATTATTAAACCAACCGGCAGCGCCTCGCCGAAAACTTCCCTTTCCTCGTCAAAATCAACCGGCAGCGCCTCCGACATTCTTTTAGTGTAACGCTCCGCCGTTGCACCCGTGACCTTATGTATCCACCTTAGTGCCTCATCCCTTAGCGCCTCATCCGTATCATTTGCCCTGTCCCCGGTCTTTCTTGCCAATTGTGATATGGCATAGGCGGCATCCTTAGGGGCGTTCCACTTTAAGGCCATAATCTGTTCTATCCATTTCTCCGCCACGGCTTTTGGGACAGTTTTTTCCGCAGGGCCGTAAAAGGGTAGCCTCCCGCCAAGGCGCGAAAGAGACCACATCAACTTGGCTGTGTTTTTATCACCAAATTTTTTAATCTGTCTTAACAACTCATCCCCAAGCTCAACCTTTACAGTGCCGCCCATACGCTCAAGGCTTGAGGCAAGCATCCAAATCTCCATAATCTCAGGCGGCTGAAGTTTAGGTGTGTCTTTCTTTTTCCTGCCGGGAAGCAGATGTTGAGCTGTCTTTTTAAATATTATTTCCTGTTGCTGCTCATTTAATCCGCCCGCAACACGCCGCCACAGAATCCACCACTGCAAAGAACACCCTCCGTCACGGTAAAACTTAACACCCTCCGAAAATATCTTCCAGAGTTCCTTTATACGCTCGGCATCAAGAAAGTATCCAAACCCGGGCCTGAGCAAGAACCCCGACAGATTCAACCACCTGGCCTCGTGCCCCGGCGTTGTCAGCCGCCGTTGTTTAAACTCCATCAGTGCATCCCACAGCTTACGAATTGTGGGAAGCGGCCAGTTGTCTCTTTCCACACCAAGGATTTCCGTAATCGTTTTTGTTAACGCCCCAAGCACCTGCTCATTGCCCCACAGAGCCACTCTTATTGCCTCACATGCCTGCTCCACAGTTTCTGAGTCAAGCGTGCGGGTATCAGTTAAGGCGGAGGATGATTCCTCAGCAGCATCCGGGTCGTCATCCGGCGCACTGTCTCTTAACTGAAAAGACAGTTTCCAGCGGTGCGGCGACATTTTAGACTCACACCATATGTCAAGAGTTCCGTACTCATTGAGTTTTACGCTAAGTGATACAGGAAGCCTGGCACCTCCAGCTTTTTTCCCAAATTGTAATACAGTTCTGACCGGAGGCAGTTTAAAAAAGAAATCCTGCTCGGCCGTGACAATATCACCCTCTTTATCCCCGACACGGTAGCTTGAGCTGTACATGTTAAAAGAGGCCGGGGTGTTGGCCATAACGTGAAATTCCAGCTCTGAAAGTACAATGTCGGCTCCGGGCTCCGCCCCGCGTGCAAGGATGCAAACGGAGGTAAGAGGTGATTTCAACCCCTCAACTGAAGCCCCCTTGTGCGCAACCTCGATGTAGTATGACTTCCCGGTGCCGCCTGTTATCCTCACCCCTTTACCTCTCAGCACCATGCCGTAATAGGCTGCTCCCAGAGCTACAGCGTGGTCTAATTTATCGTTTTGCAGCACATCCACACTATAGCCCGGCTCGGAGGAAAACCACCGGTTAATCATATCCACTGAGGCCTTCCGCAGTGAGGCGGACTTAAACACGCCGCCGTTAAAAATAATGGCATCAGGGCGTACGGCGCTGACACCGCCCGTGGCGGCAGATTTAACCCAAGGTGCAAGAAAAGGATTAGTGGCATGCCGCCTCAAAAATGCCGACAGATGTTTAAACACCGCAGGCTCTGAGACATACGGCAGTCCCAGTTCCTGAAATCCCAGCCGGCGCTCCGATACTTCCTCATCTATTTCCACGTGTTTGAAAAACCCGTTAAGTATGATATTTTTAACCGCCCCTACTGTTATTACTCCCCTAACTGAGCCTCCAATGACGCTTCGCCCGGAGCCCAGAAAGGTAACTTCCACCTCGTTAATATCGCTATCTGCAAGGAGTGTCTCTTTTGCGCTCCGGCACTGATGGGTAAGAGCTGTCCAGCCCGCAATACCCATCTTTTTACCGGTATCTGCAAAAATACTCTCCTCAACATCCTTAGCAAGCGCAAGATCCATGTTATCACCGCCAAGCATGAGATGGTCACCGACAGCCACGCGTTTAAACTCCGGCTTACCGCCCCTTTCCTCAACTGTGATGAGATTAAAATCCGTCGTGCCGCCTCCCATATCAAAGACCAGGACGAGCATATTTTTCTGAATTATATCACTGAGGCGGCTTTCATTTTGAGAAATCCAACTGTAGAATGCCGCCTGCGGCTCCTCAAGCATTGTGATGTTTTTAAATCCGGCCAGTTCTGCGGCTTCAAAAGTAAGCTGCCGGGCGGTTTCGTCAAACGAGGCCGGAATTGTGATTGCCACCTGCTGGAGTTCAAGCGGGTTGTACTTACCGCGCATTGCGCCGCCGTCTGAGTTCCATGCATTAATTATATGTTTTAGATATGCAGCTGAGGCCGTTACAGGGGAGAGTTTACCGGCAGTGTCTTCACGTCCCCAGGGAAGTATCGGAGCATTTCTGTCAACACGGCTATAGCAAAGCCATGACTTGGCGGAAAAGACAAGATTAGACGTTTTTTTGCCGCCGATAATCCGCGCATATTCGCCGGTTATGACTCTTTCACCATCGGTTTGCCACGGCAGCCCTGAGGTTATAATCTCCGCATCGTACGCTCCGGGAATATACAAAAATGACGGCAAAGTGGAGAGTTTTTCCACTTTTTGCTCATCAACAAACTGTGGAATATCAAATATTGCTGGAGATTTTTCCCTGTTATTTTGACTTTTTAAGTCTTTTGATTTTTTAGTTTTCTCAGACGGTGGCTCCTCAGTATCAATATAAGACACAGCCGAATTAGTTGTCCCTAAGTCTATGCCTACAATAAAGCGGGTTTCTTTATTCATATTTTATCCATTTTGATGGAATCATAAAAAATTCACATCCGCTTATTTCATTATAATTCCACATATATGTGTTTTATTATACTTGCAGACAAGGTAAAAATGAAAGGCGGCGAATTATACCAAGCTGCACTCAATCGTCTAACTTTGTTGGCATCGTCAAAAGCTCCGGGGCGTACTCTCCCCCCTGTAAGGGAAGGCGGCGGGGAGGGCCGTGGGGAAGGGTTTCGGTGGATTTCATGTGCTTTTAGAGTTGTCTGCTTTTGAAAAGACGGTGATATATTATCAGGCCGGGTATGTTATTATAGAAAAATGACAAGATAGGGGATTTTAAATGCCACAGAGACACGACATTACATTGAAGGACATTATGAAAGGGCTGCCGCGAAAATTTATGAAGTTGTTAACCGGATTTGAAACAGCAAACTTTCTGGATGTTCAATTTCCGTCAGTTAAATACAGACAACCCGACTTGTTGCTGGAGCTTCCGGATGAATCCCTGTTTCATATGGAAATTCAAGCCCAAAATGACCGTGATATGGATTGCAGAGAGTTGGATTATTTAAGTGTAATATTTTGTACGCTTAGAAAACCTGTCCGCCAATTAGTTTTATATGTAGGCTATGCAAAACTAAATATGAAAAATGAAATTAAAATGCATGGTTTACATTTTACCTACAAGATAATAGACATCCGTGATATTGACTGCAGAGAGTTGCTTAACAGTGATGACCCAGGGGATAATATTTTGGCTGTACTATGTAAAACAGAAGATGCTGATGGAACGATAAAAGGAATTCTTGCAAAATTATCGGAATTACCTGTTGAAGAAAAAGAAAGCTATGTTCTGAAATTACTACAACTGTCAAGACTAAGGAATTTAACAAAAACCGTAGTAAAGGAGGTAAAAAAAATGCCGGTAACTATTGACGTAACTAAAGATGAACTTTATTTGGAAGGTGTGGAGAAGGGGTTACTTGAGGGTGAACGTAAGGGGCTACTTGAGGGTAAGATTGAGGGTAAGCTGGAAGGGTTACTGGAAGCTATTGAGTTAGGGCTTGAACTAAAATTTGGTTTAATTGGACTTGAGCTGATGAATATGGTCAGAGCAATAAGTACTGTAGTTAAGTTGGAGGAGTTTAAAAATCTTATTAAGAAAGCCGACTCAACAGATGAGTTGAAGGAGTTTTTGACAAAGAATGTATAAAACCCCTGGGGGAATACTTATACCAAGCTGCATTCAACTTGTAGTGAACGATATTTAATCTGACAGGTGCATAGTTTCTTCCTTGGCAAAACTGTAAGACAATCTTGAGCTGTCCGATATGTACCAATAACATTCGAATGACACAGTAAAATCCACGCTCTGTCATTCCGAGCAAAAGCCGGAATCCAGTTCTTTGTTAACGGAGTTAACTACAAAGGCAATATAATTTATACAGAAATATGAAATAGCAGGCTTTGAAAGCGGCAACCGGCTATATCACTCTTTCAAAAATTCTGAAAGTTTTGTAGTGAGTGCCCCCTATCATTTTAACCAGCATTTGGGTAGGCAGGTTATCCTCTAATATCCACGAAAACTCCACACTGGTAAATCCGTGTTTGAGGCAGCCCTTAAAACCCTCCCTGTAAAGCAACGCATCAACCCCCCGGTTTCTGTACCGTGCTTTAATACCAAGAAGCAGCATCCTTGTCGTTGTAATCTTTCGTGAGTAATACAAAGCTTTTAGTACTGTAACAGGATTAAGTTTACCCTTCATTTTTCTCAGTACAATATTTAAATCAGGAATAAGCCCTAGAAAGCCAATCGGCTCGCCGTCTTTTTCAGCAATTAAAGCCGTATCAGGCTCAATCACCTGCTTAAGCCGCTTGCCAAGGTATAACAGTTCGTCTTCGGTAAGCGGTATAAACCCCCAGTTTTTCTCCCAGGCGTCGTTATATACCTCTTTGAATTTCTCTAACCCCTCATCAAAGCGCCGTTTATCAACCTTTTTTACACAGACGCCATTTTTTTCCGCTATCTGTGCCACCCGGTCAATTTTCTCAGGTAGCACCTTCGGTATGTCCGTTATGTAGGCATAGAGGTCCTTCGATTTCCCCATTCCACAAGATTGCATCAGATCAATGTAATACGGTGGATTGTGCGGAGTCATCAGAACCGGCGCATATTGAAATCCATCAACAACAAAACCACACTCATCGTTTGTCGAAAAATTCATAGGGCCCCGCATTATGGTAAGTCCGCAGGATTTCAACTGCCCAGCCACTGTTTCAAGCAGGACTGCGGCAACGGCTTTATTATTTATAGAATCAAAAAAACCAAAAAAACCGGCGCTGTCATTGTGGAACTCTATATGTCTTCTGTTTAATATCGAGGCTATCCGGCCAACACACTTGCCGCCGCTATACGCAAGAAAATACCTCACATCGGCATTTCTAAAAAAAGGATTTTTATGTGGTGAAAAATGTTTTTTCAGGTCAGTGGTTAACTCAGGTGTAAAAAGTGGATCGTCTCTATGAAGCTTTAATGGAAATTTAATAAACTCAAGTAGCTGCCGTTTATCCATTACCTCCCTTATTTGTATTTCCATTACTATTTAATAACGCCAAATGCCTTTCCTGTTTTTTGAAAAGCACTAAGGATAATATCCAGGTGTTCATCCGTATGCGTTGCCATATAACTGGTTCTGACAAGTGCCATACCGGGAGCAACAGCCGGAGAGACAGCCACGTTAACAAAAACCCCCTCATTTAGAAGCATTTTGGACATTTTAAAGGCCAGCTCATCCTCACCAACTATTACAGGGACTATGGGGGTTTGAGTTGGGCCAATCTCAAAGCCCATTGCCTTAAACCCTGCCATCATCTTCCCTGTATTTCTCCACAGGGCTTTAATCCGCTCCGGTTCAGCCTCAATAATATCCAGAGCTGCACTCACTGAGGCGGTAGCTGCAGGGGTCGGACTTGCACTAAACATTAAGGACCGTGCACAGTGTTTTATATAATGTATTATGTCTGCACCTCCAGCTACAAAACCACCTACTGAGGCCAGTGACTTGCTGTACGTACCCATGATAATATCTACATCTTTTTCCAACCCAAAGTGTTCCGCCGTGCCCCTTCCAGTTTTACCCAGTACTCCTATGCCGTGAGCATCGTCCACCATGATTTTGGAATTGTATTTTTTTGCCGCCGATACCAGCCCGGGCAGATTTACAATGTCACCTTCCATACTAAAAACGCCATCTACTACTGTAAGAGTACTCCTGGGGGAGGTTTCCTTTAGCACTCTTTCGTAGTCTTCCATGTTGTTATGGCGAAACTTTTTAACCTCTCCATATGAAAGCCGGCAGCCGTCTATTATGCTGGCATGGTTGAGCTTATCTAAGATGACTGTGTCATCCTTGCCGACAAGGGCTGAAATAACTCCAAGATTTACCTGAAATCCGGTTGTAAAAATTAAGGCCGCCTCCGTATTCATAAACCGCGCTAACTTATTTTCCAGATTAACATGTATATCCAGTGTGCCGTTTAAAAATCTGGAACCGGCACAGCCTGTTCCATACTTCCTGACCGCCTCTATCGCCGCCTCTTTGACCTTTGGATGGTTGGCAAGCCCCAGATAGTTATTTGACCCGGCCATGACAACCTGTCTGCCGTTTATTGTCACCACAGGCTCCTGCGCACTCTCTATCATCCTGAAATACGGATAAAGCTCCAATGCCATTAAATCTTTTGCCCTTGTAAATTTAGAGCATTTATCAAATATGGATTTTGAGTTCTCTACAGCCATTTGTTTATTTTGTACCAGTTTGCCGTCCACCTAATCCCCTCTCTCAATGTTACTTCCGGTTTAAATGAAAAATCCTTTGAAGCATCTTCACAATTACATACCCAATGTGTATGTTTCAATTCTGCTATCTTGTCGGAATTTATTATGCTTGCTTTTGATAGTTTTGATATTACCTTAGCAAGCAGAGGAACCACCCCTATTGGTATTCTGAGTTTAATATACTTACAGTTAAGCTCCCCGGCTATGGTATCTGCAAGGAACTCGTTTGAATACATCTCAGTATCGGTAAGATAGTATGTTTTTCCCACAGACTTATCCGTCTTAACCGAGTTTGCTATACCCCTTGTCAAATCCTCCACATATATAAATGAATAAAACGACTTGCCCCAAAATGGCAAATACCCGCGTTTAACCATTTTAAAAAGCATGTAAAAATCCTTATCCCTGGGACCGTAAACTGCCGGTGGTCTTATTATTGTTACCGGAATCTCACCACTGTGCCTGGCTACCGCCTCCTCGCCCTGAAGTTTACTCCTGCCGTAGTCGGACACCGGATTGGGTGGTGTGCACGGGCACAACGGCATTCCATCCATTGAGGGCCCCCCTACTGCGAGGCTGCTGATATGCACAAATCTTTTTATGTTTCTATTATATTTAACCACATTTTTTAACAGATTATCCGTCCCCGTTACGTTGGTACTGTAAAAGTCTCCGGATTTTGCCTCCTTTGTTAGGCCGGCTAGGTGAAAAACGTAATCAAACTGCTCCGGGGTACTATTAAGGATTTCAGGATTTAAACAGTCACCTGTGAGTTTCTTAACAGGATAACCCTCTATCCACTTCAGATCGGAGCCGTCTCTGACTAAGCACGTTACATAGTAGCCCTGTCGTATCAGCTCTTCCACTAAGTGGCTCCCTATAAAGCCGGTTGCTCCGGTCACCAACGCTTTCATAACAGATACAATTATATACGATTTTAAACTCTTTTTTCCTGTATTTTTGTTTATACTAATAAATTATTATTTTGATTTTATAACATAAATGAAAAAATACAGATAAACATAAGGGAAATTATATATTATGGAAAAAATGCAGCAGATTGCAGTAATTGAGACCCTGTTGTTTATAGCCGGCGACCCTCTTTCTGCATCTGATATAAAAAGGATTACCAATTTCACAGATGGTGAAATAATGTCTGTAATTAATACTCTGACAAGTACCTATAAGGAGAGAAACGGCGGAATAGTTATAACTGAAATCGCAGGGGGCTACCAAATGACAACAAATCCGGCCTATGCGCACTGGGCAAAAGTATTAAAGAAATCAAAAACTATGGGAAAACTTTCTATTACAGCCCTTGAAACCCTCGCTATTGTAGCATATAAGCAGCCCATTACAAGGGTTGAAATTGAGGAAATTAGAGGTGTAAGCTCAGACTGGACTATTAAGATTCTGCTTGAAAGAAACCTGGTAAAAATAATCGGACGTAAAGACGCACCTGGAAAACCCCTCCTTTTCAGCACTACCAAGGAATTTCTTCAGTACTTCGGCCTTAAGGAAATTACCGACTTACCCACTCTTAAGGAGTTTACAAAGGATATATAATAATCATACCAAGTTGCAGAACATCTACCGCCGGCCATCACCGGCATATGTTTTCAGTCCGTTAATTATTTTGACGGCAAAACGTTCTCTGCCTTTGGCATTGAGGTGGTACGGGGAGTCGTACATTTCAAGCATGTCAAAATGAGTATCCTCAGGTTTATTCAAAATATCAAAATTTAATTTTTTCCTGATATTTAGTTCAACCAGGTTTATAAATCCTTTGTTTAAATTATAATCTTCTATATCGACAGGAGGGAAGCTAAAATAAATTTTTACTCCTTTTGTTTTTAGCTCATCGGCGTATCTGTTTAAAAAGTCTGTCAGTTCAAAAGAAGTATTTTTAGTGTTCCACTTTGAGGGAGTAAATGTCTTTGGCTGTCTGTTTAAATGCCAGATAAAATCTCCGTTTTGATTAAAACCGCTCCTTACAAAATTGCCCTCTAAAATTCCATATGGCTGGTTTGTCAGCCTTGAAATTAAATATTTTAAATAAAAATAGTTTTTTTCCGTAATTACCTTCGGAAAATACTTCAGCAGATACACAAACTGCCTGAAATCGAGGTATTTAAAGCCCTGTGGATAGATTTCAACCAGAAGAGATGCTAAGCCGCCCTCACCTTCATAAAGATTATCTGAAAAGGTCAGGTATGCAGGCATTATCAACACAATATCATTTTCCTTTAAATACGGTTTAATGAATCTAAGTATAAACTTAATGCTGACACCACCATACAAACCAAAATTAACTGACGGAATGTTTAATATTTTCTCTATTTTACCGCAATCGACACCAAGGGCTATATCAGAGCCACCGACAACAATGAGCTTTGGAGAGGGGATTCTTTCCAGTATTTTGATTTTATCTATAAAAGCATAAATATAATCATCCTCATATTTAAATGGTACTAAAAAAATAGTTACAACACTGATCATAAGTACCAGAATCAGCGTGGATACAGTGAAAAAAATAATTTTATACCATAGCATTTTTAAATCATTCAACTTTATGCCCATTTTAAAATGCAAAATAAATAAACTGGTTATTACTAAAAACACCAAGAAAAATAATACTTAAAGCCCCTGCCCAGTAAACAGACCATCTGAAAATAAACGGTCTGCTTGAAAGCCAGTCTCTGATACGATAGCGTGTTTGAAACACATGTACGGTTTCAATAAACAAAACGGCAACAACAGAAATGCTCAGGTCAAGTAAGCTAAACTGTGGTGTTGCAAGCACTGCTTTGAGGTAGTGCAAATTTGAAATATTTCCGATATTAATAAAAAGAGTTTTGATTATATAAAAAGCATCTGAGAGATTCTTTGCCCGAAACAGTATGAATGAAAATGTCATAAGGATAAACACTATGATTATTTGCCATACCTTATAAACTATACCGAGCTTATGCAGCCCAATGGTTTTCACAATTTTTCCCCTGAAGTTCTTTGTTAAATTGCCAACGATAGAATAAATGCCGATTAACACGCCCCAAAGTACAAAAGTCCAGTTTGCGCCATGCCAAAGACCGCTAATGAAAAAAACAATGAGTACATTGAGATGAAAAAGGGTTTTCGAGCATTTGTGGCCTCCTAATGCGATGTAGATGTAATCGTAGATGTAATCCTTAAACCATGTTGTCAGGGAAATGTGCCACCTTTTCCAAAACTCAGATATCGAATGTGACAGGTACGGCTGCCTGAAATTTTGCCTGAGTTTAAACCCCATTACCTCGGCTGAGCCCAGTGCTATATCTGTATAACCGGAAAAATCACAGAAAATCTGAAATGAAAAGAAAATCGTTGCTATTATCATTGGAATACCCGCATTTTGCTCCGGTGATGCGTATGCTCTGTCAACAAAAACTGCAAGCCTGTCGGCAACTACGACTTTTTTAAACAATCCATATGCCATTAGTTTTAAGCCATTGGTTATGCGTTCATAGTCCGGTTTATACTCCTCATAAAATTGCTTTAAAAGATTCTGTGGCCTTTCTATCGGACCGGCTACCAGTTGCGGATAAAACATAACGTAAAGGGCATATGTCAGTATATTCCTTTCTGTTTTTTGATTTCCCCTGTAAACCTCTATAACATAACTCAACGACTGAAATGTATGAAAAGAAAGTCCCAACGGTAACACTATGTTTAAGGTGGCAAATGAGTAATCAACATGTAAGAGATTGGCTGCGTACGATATGTTGTTAATAAAAAAATTAAAATATTTAAACACAAAGAGTACACAGCAGGTTGAAATAATGCTTAAGATGAGGTAGAATTTTTTCCTGTGCACAGGGGAGTCTTCTATGAGAATTCCGCAAGTAAAATCAAGCATTATCAAAAATGCAAGAATCAGGATATATGCAGGGATGAATGCCATGTAAAAGATTACACTAGCCGTCAGAAGCATCAGGTTTCTGTATTTAAACGGAAGTGTAAAATAAAGAATCGTTACAATAGGAAAAAATATGGCAAACTGTACTGAGTTAAAAAGCAAACATCCTCCACATTCGTTTAAACATATCACAGCGGCTGCATAGCAGCAGTAACTGCAAACATATATTATACCATTGAAACACTTACAGCGCAATAGCGCGGAGTTGCCGGATGTATGATTTACAGCAAACAGATTTACATTGACATAATTCAAAAAATTTTTCTACCATAGACATACTAAAAATGCTAAAAAAGAGCGGTGGGAGTGTGAAAGTGCAAGGGTGCATACACATACATACAAAAGTGCCGGAGTTCTCTATAAGGCATGGCAATTACATATCCCTCCCTGCCGGAGTCTTATATGGCATTGAATAAATTAACTGATACGATGAAAGACACTGTCAGAAAAATACTCTCCTCTGTGCTTGAGTTGCCCGAGGAGGCCATCACCGGCAGTTCGTCTCCTGAGACAATAGAGCAGTGGGATTCCTTCAACCATATAAAAATTATTGCTGCACTGGAAAGTGAGTTTAACATAGAACTCAGTGCAGAGGACGGTATCAGGATGCAGAGTATTGAACTGATAGAAACCACTTTACTGAAGTATTTATAGATATGCAGAGACTATTACAAAAATGAACTTCATAGCCCAGAGTATCTCCTTGTTTGGTTTCCCCGCCCCACCTATCCTATACCCTTAGGGGAGACACCCCGGAGCTCTCGACAAAGCCAACAAAGTTAATAGAATGAATGCAGCTTGGTATAAAAACATTAATATTGACCTGCAAAAGGCAATTAGTGTAGATTATACAAGTTTTACCACATTACTACATAAGAGTGCAGGAGGGAGGCATAGAGATGTCTGAGGAGCAGGAGATACAAGGGCTGGAGAGGGAGGTAGAGGGATATAAATCTAAGGTTTCAACGGTGTTTAAGGCTACGCTTAACTGGGACAGGGATTTCATCTTTGTTGGACGCACTCAGCGTGGGTATGAAATAGAGTATGACGCTAACGTTCAGTGGGGTTGTCAGCCCTCTGAACCCTTTATGATGAGCTTAGGAGCTTGTATTGCTACCGACTGTGTGATGTTTTTACAGAAAATGAAGGTTGAAATTACGGCATTTAAGGTTGACATCACAGGTGTAAAGCCTGAGACCCCTCCCCAGTATTTTTCAGGATTTGACATTATGCTAAACATTACTGCTAAAAACATTACGGAAAAGAAAGTTCAAAGAGCTATTAACCTTTCCCTGGACAAGTACTGTGGAATTTATCATTCACTCAGAAAAGACGTTAAGCTTGATGTAAAATATCAGATTAACAATGTGGAATAAACCTCCCCGGAGGACGGATTACAGATGAGTGGTGCCGGAATATTCAGACATATACATGAAAAAAGTAAAGTCAAACTGACAGGGGTTTTTAGAAAAAAACCTGAGCGGATTGATATAAACCTTCCTCTGGGAATAAAAATAAACAGTATGATTCGATTGGATGAAACAAAATTTATAACAAATGCCGATGTTTTGAAAGTGCAGTCTCCGGGGGGTGGAATTCACACTGTGGTGGCAGGGGAAAAGTTCATGATTGGCAGCCTAAAAGTCTATCGGTTTTATATCGAGGAAAATGAGAGTAGAAATCAATCTGTTTTACAGATACCCGTGGCAAATGATGAGATTGAAGGAATAGTTCTCTATCAAATCATTGAAGAGGTATATCCACAGAGTGATGAGCAGTGGGATTTCTGGCTGAATGAGGGAACCGGCTGTATCGGTTATAAGGATTTTAAGATTCAGGAAGAGGACGGCAAAGAGACATTATACTACAGACTTTGGGGAGGGGATGAAAGATATACAAAGCCGATATTTTTCAGAAGTGTAATTTCAACTGATTCATATGGAATTACCGGCATGAAGACGGAAAGCCACGGGATGGTCTATGGCAGGGAAATAAGCGAGACACTTCAGGAATACTTGTTTATAGTCCATGAAAAGCTGCTTGACAACGACAGAGAGCTGGAAGAAGCAAAAGTTGTCCTTATGGCTGGAATAGATATTGACCTTGCTGAAATAGACGTACTGGTATAGCCCACGGCCCCCTATGAGAAAGGGCTATAAATCTCCCCTGAGAGAGGTTTATTAGAGGGGGAAGCTCTTTGGCGGCACTATAACACATTGATACCAAGTTGCATTCATTGCCCAGGGATGTCATTCTTTTGTCTTCTTTTTATCATGATGGTTTTGTTTTGATTTCACTTTTTTATCATCCGTCTTAGGTTTAGGCTTAGGCTTTACTGTTACGTTATCGCTTTGAGATTTTACTACTGTTTTATTATCACTTTGGGGTTTTTCCACTGTCTTATTATCGCTTCTGGTCTCAGGTGCGGGCTCCGGTGCTTTAATGTCATCAAGCGTAAGCGGACTTTCCTCAGTACCAGAGAGCATTGGGTTATCTGTATCTTTCATAACATAGGGTGAGTTTGGGTAATTCTTTTTGAGTTCTTCATATTTATCTTTACCCTCCTGCGCCTTACCCATTTCAGTAAGAAGCATAGCCCATTCGTTTAAGGCCACATCCTTGTAGATGGAGGTGCGCAAGGCATAGAGCGCTTTTACAGTCTCCAAAGCTTTTTCAAAGTCCTTTCTCTCTCTGTATATATTGAATAGCTTAAGATACGAAAGGGGCAGAATTTCATTGTTTTGTGCATACTTAAGGTTTAAATCAACCAGCAGTTTGACAGCCTCATCCTGTTTTCCCAGCTCATAGTTACACGAGGCTATGTAGAGCATAGTAAGGGGTGAGGGTTTTAAAGAGTTGGAGCGCACAAAGGCATCCAATGCGGTTTTAAGACGCTCCGGCCTGTCGGCGCCGGGCGGGGAATAGTAATTGGCAAAGCCCGTCATTTTCAGGTTTTCCGCCTCTGCTGCCGTGTATTTCATATAACCTATAACAGCTACCGTAGCAAGCAATAAAAAAGCCAATATTCCGGCTGCAATGTGTATTTCTTTTTTTTGTCTTTCGTAAAAAGAACTTATCTCATGAAGCGTTCCCTTCAACTCCTCGCCCTGCTTTGTATGTTTCACTGTTTTTTTCTTAATTTGCTTTGGCATTTAGTACTCCGATTGGTTTTATATTTTAAGTTTAGACACTATATCTTCCGAATTTTTAAACACAGCGGCAATGTCGTCTCTGCCGATTCCGGCTGAAAGCAAAATAGCCTCAGCCATAGTGCGGTTTATTAAATCCTGCGGCCCGTGGGAATCACTGTTGATTACCAGCAGGGCAGAGTGTTTTAATGCCATCTTTGCCACATAACCATTTGACAGACAGTGCCCCTTTCGTGCTGATATCTCTAAAGCCACGCCACGGTGTTTTGCAAGCTCAACGTCCTCTTCAGTGATAAGCCCGGGGTGTGCCAAAACGTCAACCCCCGCCTCTATAGCTGCCCGGTTGGTGCCTTTTGCAATGGGCTCCACGATTGTTTCACCGTGAACCAAAACCACTTTAGCCCCCAGAGAGCGGGCCTCTTTAGCAATATCCGCTATCATCTGCGCAGGCACATGTGTTATCTCAACCCCAGGGATTACCCTTATTGACCAATAGCGGTTTAAATCACCGGCAATCCTTACAATATTTGGCACTACCGAGCCCAGATTTGATGTATCCACATGATCGGTAATTGCTATAGCCTTATAACCGCAGTCTGCCGCCCTTGCAACAAGCTCAGAGGGTATCAGCTCACCGTCACTGAATATGCTATGGGTGTGCAGGTCTATCACAAAACTATTATATTCGATTTCAGGTATTTTTGTGCAAGTTTTTTGATTAATTTAAATATCCGTCCACCTCTCCGGTATAAAAATCCTCTCATACCTTGCAAGAGCAAACCTGTCTGTCATGCAGGCTATGAAGTCGCGCACTATTGTGTGGTCGTGTTCGTCCGCCTCAGTTGGTATATGTTCCAGTATTAATTGTATGTTTTCAAGATAATAACCGTAGAGACTTTCCAAAATATGTTTAGCCTTAATAAATTCACTTTTCAAACGGTCGCTTTCGTAAACTCTTTCATACAGGAATTCCCTTAGTTTATACACTGCCCCTAAGACCGGTTCGCTCATCTTTAGTGTGTCGAGGTTATTGTCAATGGTGTTTTGCACAAGGTCGGTCACCATTGTGTTTATTCTTTTGGCATGAGTGTCGCCAATGGCGTTGGAAATTTCAGAAGGGATATCAGTTTTTTGTATGACCTCGGCCCTTAGCGCATCATCAAGGTCGTGGTTAACGTAGGCAATGATGTCGGATATTCTGACAACCTGTCCCTCGAGGGTTTCGGCCATTTTTGCTGAGTTATCGGGCAGGATGCTTCCCTTACCCTTAGAGTGTTTTATGATACCGTCTCTGACCTCATGCGTGAGGTTTAGTCCTCTGCCGTCTTTTTCTATGAAGTCAACCACTCTGAGGCTCTGCACGTAGTGGTCAAAGCCGCCGGGGTGGATTTTCCTGAGGACGGACTCACCGGCGTGTCCAAATGGGGTGTGTCCGAGGTCGTGTCCCAGGGCAATGGCCTCGGTGAGGTCCTCATTGAGGCGCAGGGCGCGTGCAATGGTTCGGGATATCTGAGACACCTCAAGCACGTGTGTGAGTCTGGTACGGTAGTGGTCGCCCTTTGGGGCAAGAAACACCTGAGTTTTGTGTTTAAGACGGCGAAATGATTTGGCGTGGATAATCCTGTCACGGTCTCTTTGAAAACAGGTACGGATGTCTCCCTCCTGTTCAGCTCTCCGGCGCCCCTTACTGTTTATGCTTAAACAAGCACGTGGGCTCAGCACCGTGCGCTCGATTTGCTCAGTCTGTTCTCTTATTGTCAAGTCTTACGCCTCCTTAAATGTAAAACACCATATCATACCACAAATCAGCCGCATAGTTTCTATCTGTTATCGTTTATACCACCCGGAGAGGTTAAGTAAAAAAAGGCTCTTAAACTGGAGACTTTTACCTCCAAAGCGGGCCAGTGTCCAACTGCCGGCAATGTTAAATAAATCCTGTTACTTATCAGGCAGGTTTAAGACTTTTAAGGCTGTGGAAAGTGTGGCATCGGAAAAACCGTGTGCACGTTTAATAACGACATCTCTGTCAAGGGGATTTGAGGTGGCAAGTATCTGAAGGTAATCTGTAAGAGTAATGTTGTTAAACGGGCTTGGCATGATGGGGGTGGACTCCACAGGAATCGGGAAATCAGAGCCGTGAAGCATCCTGTTTGAGGGTATTCCCGTAAGTATTTCCGAGATTACGTGCATCCGTGTTGAAAGAGAAAGATTAGAAGTATCGGCATAGAGTTTTAATCCCTCTCTGTCGGCCCACTCCATAAAACGGCAAAACTCTCCCACACGGTTAACATCAGTGGGAAACACGGGTGCGGCACAGTGGGCGGCTATCACAGTGACGCCACACTCCAGAGGCAGCCGAAGCTTTTCAAACTCATCCCTTTCCATGTGTTTAATCCCCTCGGTAAGGGCATACTCAGGCCCGGTGTGGCACAAAAGAGGCATGTTGTTGTCTGAAAGTTTTTTGTAGAACTTCACATAGCGCTTATCTGTTAAATCTATGTGCTGAGCCGATGGTACAAGCTTAAAGAGTACAGGGCTTCCAGTCTCAAGGGCATAGTCAAACTCTTCAATCCAGTCTCTTCTGTTAGGATTAACCGAGGCGCCATAATAAACGCTCTTGTTTATTCTGTTTATGCGCAGGTTGTAGTTCATTGTTTTTATCCGGTTTATGGTAAACTTGTTGGGTACCCAAAACTCACAAATGTTACTCATAAGGGCCCCGTTGTTGGCACTGAAAGGTGCATCCAGGGCAAGCACAACCACTGCGTCAATCTCTTTGGAAGTTGAAAGCGCCCAATAAAAAAATTCAAAGAAATCATCTGTGGTAAAACAATCCTTTTTGTTGTTGGGAAGAAACGATGATACATTCCGTTGTATATATGAAAAAACAGAATTTACAAACCAATGAGAATTGTTTCCGATAAGATAGAATGCCTCATTATCGGCATTGGCTATGTCTTTACCACAACCCCAGGCGTGGCAGTGCATGTCAATTTTCAACAGCACTCCCCAACGTTATATGTTCACTGTTAAAAAACACATCCTGCTTATAAATGAGATGAGCTGACAGCAGAGACATTCTTGACAACTCAGAGTAACCACTTGCGAAATTAATCAAAGAGTCTGCCTTTTTTCATTTTATATTCGTTAAGCAGCAACTCTATAGCCTCTTCAAACAGCTCATTCATACGTTTGTTTTCCTCAACACAGATGAACTTCATTTTTTTGATAAGCTCGGGACGTACTCTTGTAGAAAGCATCTCCCTCACAACAGGCTCCTTTAGTCTTGCCACAGCTGCATTATAGCACAGATGGTGTAAGATTTCAACAATTAATTCAATATTAAAAGGTGTTGACTTTAAATATTGTAAGAACGTAATATAAATGTAAGCAAGTAATCATTTTGAAGGGGGGCAGCATAAATGGATAAGAAAAGCGATGGTTTAAACCAAATCAGTGAAGACAGCGGCATAAGCAGGTCAGATACCAGCCTTACAAAAGGAACCTCCACGTTGGATTTATTAAACCGCCTTGCTGGCCGCTCTGTAACAGAAGACGCCGTGGAGCACTCTGTCAACTGGCTTATGCTTACAGCGTGGACAAATTTTGAAAAAATGAAAAAACTCAAAGAAGATATGCTGCAGCGCCTTACTGAGGCTAAAAAAATCGCAGGTATAATGCACTAATTATAATCACTGGTTGGTTAAGTACCCTTATTTTACATGCCCTGGGCATGTTTAACTATCGTTTGCGTTGCATTTGCCGCTACACACACCTCCAGCAGCACATTGACTAAAAAATTAATAAAATGTTAGCATAAGGCATATGGGTAACGTGCTTAGAGTCAGCAAAGATTCTGTATATTTTATCTCAGAAATAGGTTTAAACCATAACGGAGATTTTTTCCTGGCTAAAAATCTCATTGATATTTCAATAACTGCTAAGGCCAGTGCTGTAAAATTTCAAAAAAGAGATGTCAACAGGATGTTTATAAATTCTATTCTAAATCAACCATTTGACCGGTTTCCCGCTCTTGGCACTACTGTAAGAGAAGTTCGACAGAGCCTTGAGTTATCCAAAGAGGTATATACCGAGCTAAGAAACTACTGCAGGGATAAGATTGATTTCATAGTAACTCCATTTGACATTCCCTCGCTTGAATTTCTTGATGACCTCGATTTAGACGCCTTTAAGATCGCCTCACATAACAACACTGACATTCCCCTGCTGAAAGAACTTAACCTACGCGGTAAACCTGTGATAGTTTCAGTGGGGATGTGCAGCCGCAATGAGGTGGAAAGGTTGATTAACACCTTAAAGGATGTGGAGTTGACCCTGCTGTACTGTGTCTCCAGCTACCCTGTCAACTCAGATGATGTTAACCTCAATATGATACAGTGGTTAAAGCACTACGGCTGCAGGGTAGGCTACTCCGACCACGAGGACGGATTTATGTTTGCTCCGGTTGCCGTGGCATTGGGCGCTGAGGTCATCGAAAAGCATATAACTCTTGATAAAAACATGAAAGGGTTTGACCATCATATGAGCCTTGACCCCACACAGTTGATCCAATGTGTGAGAAGTGTCAATCTGGTTAAATCATCTCTGTTAAAGCCTGCTGACAAACAGCTTCAACCCTGTGAGATACACATGTTTGACAACCGCAGGTATTCTATCTATGCCGCCTGTGATATAAAATGCGGAACAAAGCTGCAAAAGGAAATGCTTGCCGTGAAAGCTCCCTTAAAAGGACTTACACCGCGATTTTTTGAAAAACTAATCGGCGTTGAAACCCTGTATGACCTTAAAGAGGATGATCCGATAACTTTTGGAGTTGTAAACCTATGATTGCATCGGTAATTGTCAGAACATACAACGAGGGACAGTGGATACGGCGCTGTCTTGTGGCGCTTCAAAACCAGGACTGCGAGGATTTCGAGATAATAGTCGTGGACTCCGGCTCAACCGACAACACCATTGAAATAGTTAATCAGTTTGACGTAAAGCTTCTCAGGGTGGAGGGACGGTATTTTCCGGGAAAATCCTTAAATGCCGGAATTTCCAACTCAAGCGGCCGTTATGCGGCCATTCTATCGGCTCACTGCATCCCCCTTAATGACAAGTGGCTGCAACGTATGCTGGTGTGCTTTGCAGAGCCCAACATTGCCTGCGTCTATGGAATGCAGGAGCCACTTCCTGACAGCGATCCCTTTGACAAGCGTGACTTATGGACAGTATTCGGTAAAGAAAAAAAGATTCAAAAAAAGGATTATTTTTTCCACAATGCTAACTCTATGATAAAAAGAGATATTTGGGAAAATCTCCGTTTTGATGAGACACTGCCAAGTCTGGAAGATCAGGCATGGGCAAAGCAGGTGATAAACCAGGGATACTATATAATGTATGAGCCTAATGCAAGTGTCTATCACTTCCACGGAATTCACCAGGGACGTGACGAAAAACGGGCTGACAGGGTCGTAAAGGTAATAGAACTACTAAAACAAGACGGTATAACCTGAAAATGTCCTCAAAAGTTGTGGCAATAATACCGGCACGGGGCGGCTCAAAGGGGCTTCCACGAAAGCATCTCTTGAATCTGGGTAATAAACCGCTTATAGCGTGGACTGTGGAGGATGCTAAAAACTGCCCTCTGGTGGAAAGAGTTGTTGTCAGTACCGATTGTGAACATATCAGGGAGGCATCGATAAAATACGGAGCGGATGTTCCGTTTCTGAGGCCACCTGTGCTTGCAGAGGATATGAGTCCGGCTGAGGATGTTTTGATACATGCACTTAATTGGTTTATAACTGCGGAAAAAGTGACATATGATATTGTACTTTACCTTCAGGCAACCGACCCCTTCCGCAATAGCACTATTATAAATGATTGCGTAAAAGCTCTTATTGCCGATGAAACTCTTGATACCGTGTTTGCCGCATATCCCGAGCACAAGAACTATTGGAAGAAGGTTGACGGCAGGTACGTCCGGTTGGATGAAAGAGGACATACGCCAAGACAGATTAAAGAGCATGTTTACAGAGAAGACACCGGTGTGGCATGTGCCACAAGGACGGCTGTAATTATGTCGGGGAAACGGATTGGGGAAAATGTAAAAATAATACCACATCATACTTTGGGTAGTTTTGTAGATATTCATACGGAACTTGATCTGTTTATTGCAAACACAATCTGGGAGAGGTTTTTGTCGGAAGAAAAATATAGCTACAAGGAGATGCAAAATGTATAAGTGCATAGCCTTAATCCCGGTAAGAAAAAATGATGTTTACAGTAGTAACGGTGAGGTAATAAAAATCGGCGGCAGGAATATCCTTGACAATACTATTGCCACGGCCCTTAAGTCAAAACACATAGAGGGGGTTTTTGTAGCCACCGACAGTGAGGAGCTTGCTGAGTCGGCAAGGAGCTTCGGAGCTCAGGTGCCTTTTTTGCGTCCGGGTAACTTTAGTGCCCCGGATGTTACCTTACCTCAGGTACTTAAGTTTTTTCTGGATAAATTAAGGGCAGACTGTAATGTTACAACTGAAATCGTCGTCTTTATGGAGGTTTCACACCCCTACAGAGAGGCAAAGCTAATTGATGAAATGGTTGAGACCATGTATGTGCAACAGCTTGACAGTGTCTTTACAGTCATTGAAGAGAAGAGCAACTTTTGGCAGTTTGATCAAAATGGTAATATTAAGCGGGTTTATGAGGGAAATCTTTTTACAGGAAGAAAAAACAAAAACCCTCTTTACAGAGAAGTGCTGGGCCTTGTGTGTGTCACTTATGAGAGATTTATAAATGACGCCTCAATAATCGGCCAAAAACTTGGCATAATCCCTGTTCGAGATGTTAAAGGACAGATTGACTTGTACGATGATATGGGCAAGCTGCTGATGTCATACATAGAGCACAGGGCCGGAGACGGTGAGTAACCTGCACCGGCTGCCTGAACCTTAATGCACTATAATCAGTCAGTAATAGGGAAATGGTGAAAACATGAGAAAGGAATTTTGCGATCCACCACTGCCCGCTAATTTTCATATAATTAAAAACAGTAATGAAGTAAAAAGAACCAAAGAGTATGAGAAATACAGAGAACTCTGGGAAAAAACCGCTGCAGCACATATCATAACTCCTTTCCCGTTACATCTTGACATCGAGGTAACGTCCTATTGTAATCTGAAGTGCCCTATGTGCCCGCGCACCCACAGAGTAAAAATGGGACAGTGGGAAAGCAAGCATATGAGCCTGGACTTTTTTAAAAAAATTATAGACAGTGGTGCCACACTGGGATTGTGTGCCGTTAACCTTAATAACTTCGGTGAGTCACTCATGAATAAGGATTTACCGCTTATGGTAAAATATGCCAAAGACTCAGGTATTATAGATATTATGCTTCACACAAACGGAACTCTGCTGACTGAGGAGTTATCAAAACAACTGATATTTTACGGGCTTGATACGATAGTGTTTTCTTTCGATTCAATAACCAAAGAACTATATGAAAAGATCAGAAAGGGTGCAGACTTTGAAACTACGGTTAATAATATCAGGCGTTTTGCAGCTTTAAAAAGGCAGTTGGACTCCGCATCTCCTCAGATAAGGGTCGGCATGGTGTATATGAAGGAAAACGCACAGGAGAAGGACTCTTTTGTATCATTTTGGGGCGGCGATGTTGATGTGGTCAGCTACACAGATTATAGAAACCAGGACGGCCTTGATGAGACCGACAGATATATTAAACGGAAGTCGGCAAATCCGGCATTTGCATGCCCTTCATTGTGGCAAAGGATGACGATTAATGTAAACGGCCTTGTCACAGCCTGCTGCAGGGATGCAGGGAAAAGGCTTGTAATTGGTGACTTAAACACCGGCGCCACACTTAAGGAAATCTGGGATGGTGATGCTCTCAGAGATGCAAGGTATTTGCACGAAATCGGCCGTGCCGCTGAAATCCCCGCTTGTAACGGTTGCGACCACATCAGAGGCCATCAGGTTTAGTGGTTTTCATGCCACTGTTATGATTAAGGAAACAATGGGACATTAAAATGGATGTTTGTCTGGTTACAGGTTCAGCAGGGCTCATAGGTTCTGAAAGCGTAAGGTTTTTTTCAAAAGAGGGCTTCCATGTTGCCGGCATTGATAATGATATGAGAAGTGTTTTTTTTGGTAAAGAAGCTTCTACAAAGTGGAATCTTGAAAAACTAAAGAGTGATATAAAGAACTATAGACATTACGACTCCGACATACGTAACAAAGAGGCGATTGAGAAAATCTATAAAGAGTACAATAGTGATATAAAAGTGGTAATTCACGCAGCCGCCCAGCCCTCACACGATTGGGCTGCAAAGGACCCTTATACGGATTTCAGCATAAATGCTCTGGGAACTTTGATAATGCTTGAAACAACACGGAAGGTGTGCCCCGGGGCGGTGTTTATTTTTACATCAACCAATAAGGTATATGGCGATTTGCCCAATGCGTTACCTCTTATTGAGACCGATACACGGTGGGAACTGCAGAGCACTCATCCATATTACGCTGGAATTGATGAAACCATGAGCATAGACCAGTCTAAGCATAGTCTTTTTGGAGCGTCAAAGATAGCCGCCGACGTTGCCGTTCAGGAGTATGGCAGGTATTTTGGCATGAACACAGTATGCTTTCGGGGCGGCTGCCTAACCGGCCCTAACCACTCAGGAGCCATGCTTCATGGTTTCCTGGCGTACCTTATGAGATGCGCAATTAAGGGCATGCATTATGAAATTCTGGGATACAAAGGCAAACAGGTAAGGGACAACATTCACAGCTTAGATTTAGTAAATATGTTTTGGCATTTTTATAAAAACCCGCAACCGGCAAAAGTGTATAATGCCGGAGGGGGCCGCCATAGTAATTGCTCTATAACAGAGGCTATACGTATGTGCGAGGAGATTACCGGCAAGAGAATGATTTATTCCTACACCGACACTAACCGGATTGGCGACCATATCTGGTGGATTAGTGATGTCGGCAGGTTTAAGAGTGATTATCCCGACTGGAATTACCGCTACGGTATTTATGATATTTTATCAGAGTTACATGGTGGTATGACACGCAGGGTAATTTGACGGTTAATACCAGTGTGTGAGTATCAGGGAATATGTTAAGTGATGAGTATGACAGATTATCCTAAAGTGCTGGTTGTTTCATCGTGTGCTTTTAATAAGGTGACAGGTTGCGGAGTTACTATAAACACATTATTTCAGGGCTGGCCCAAGGAGAGGATTGCAACCGCCACAAATGACCCTGTGCCTGTAACATATGATGTTTGTTCAAACTATTATTTTCTGACGGATAGTGAACTAAAAAGAAAATTTCCTTTTAACATCCTGAGAAAAACAAAAAACGTCAATACCTCTGAGAAAACTGTTGAAGCAGCCACAATGCGGCAAAGAGTTATTTCATCTGTTAAGAGAGCGATAATAAACAGGATTAATGTGCCTGAGAGCGGGGTGCTTTCCCTAAAACTGGAGCAATGGATAAATGTGTTTAAACCTGATTTGCTCTATAGCGTATCAGGAGGCCTTGGTTATATTGAGCTTGTAACTAAAATAACAGAGAGGTTTGACATTCCATTAGTAATGCACTTTATGGATGACGGAGTTACCGATACGTACAGAGACGGCTTACTAAAAGACATTCCCATGAGAAACTACAATGCAGGGTTTATTAGACTTTTAGCGAAATCCGCACACAGACTGGCAATTTGTAAGGAAATGGCGGATGTTTATGAGAAACGTTTTGGGAATAGTTTTGATTATTTTCAAAGCACAGTGGATGTTGCAGGGATTTCAAAAAATTTCAAGGTTAAAATCAATGAAAAGGAGCATATAAGGGTAGTTTATGGCGGTTCTATTTTGCCGTTTGCTCAGTTGCAAAGCTTACAGGATTGTTGCAAGGCGGTAGTTGAGCTCTCTGATGAGGGCTATAGCATTTCCCTGCACATATACTCTCCAATTGATCTGTTCAGGGAATCCATAAAAAAATTATTCACAGACCATGAAGCTGTAAGTATTCATGACGCTGTTGTCGGGGACGGTTTTTTATCCGTGTTAAATGAGGCGGACATACTGTTGCTACCGGTTAATTTTGACAAAAAGAGTACGGATTTTATTAAGCTCTCGATGCCCACGAAAGTGCCGTTTTATCTGGCAATCGGTACACCGGTACTTGTCTATGGCCCGCCGTTTGTTGCACAGGTTATGTACGCAAGGGATGAAAAATGGGGATATGTTGTCAGTCAAAAAGGTGTGCAACACATAAAAAACGCCCTCACAGAGCTGATAAACAACGCAGAACTAAGAAACACTCTCTCTCAAAAAGCCCGTGAAATCGCACTTAAAAACCACTCAGATTCAGAGGTCAGACTCAGATTCCAGAAATTGATAAAAGACTGTGCCGCCGGTATCTTACGTTGTAATGATAGTTATACCAAGTTGCATTCATTCGATTAACTTTGTTGGCTTCGTCTAAAGCTCCTTGACGTCTCCCCTAGCTCCTTGACTGCTACTTGGTATAAGACTGAAAGGTGCTTCTAATGCTGCAACTCCAACGCAAAAAACCACTTGACTGATACCATTTAATTATGTTCCACTTTATTTAGAAGGGAAATGAAGATGAAAGGCTATAGTGCTAACAGTAACAACCTATAAATAGTTCAAGGTTTAAGGAGAACGACTTAATGCTGGAAATAGTAAAAAAATATGTTGTAGATGAGAACAATAACAGGTTGGCAGTTGAGATTGACATTGAGACATTTGGCAAGATTGAGGATATTTTAGAGGACTACGGACTTTACCATCTAATGATTGACGACAAGGATACGGAATCTCTTAGTCCTGAACAGGCAAAAGAATATTATCAGTCAGTGTCCGGTTAATGGAATTCAGGTATAAGAAACAGTTCTTAAAAGACCTTGCTTCCCTGCCTATGCCATATAAGAAACAGATAGAGACCCTTGTGTTTGAAGAAATACCTAATGATAATCGCGAATCGCTTTTTTTCAGAATATCAAAAATGAGAGGATATGATGGATTTTATAAGATACGGGTTGGAGATTATCGCATTGGCTTGTATATCGCTTTAGGCAAACTGGAATTCAGAAGAGTGCTACACAGAAGAGAGATTTACAAGTTCTTTCCATAGAAAAGTAAGCGTTTAGTTAACTCCTCCCGCATTTTTTGTGCTAATGCTTTTCGATCGATATATTGTGGGAGCAGAACTCTGTAATCATTTTCGCATAAGGCAACCGCTCAAAGATGTAGGTCAAATATTTATGTGGGAATCGACAGTAGTCCCTGTGAAACTCCATCTTTATAGCTTATACCGAGTTGCAGTCAGAAGTAAACACAGGCGGCAAGGAGAAAGCGACGCCTCATTATTACTCTTTTGACTGCAACTTGGTATTAGACGATAGACTGCAGCTTGGCATTACAAAATGTAAACTAATGCTCCTTACAAAATGTACAGATTTCCCCTTCCATTAATAACATAACTCTCTATAAATGCTTATTTTTCTAATGTTTTCACAATATAATATTTGGCACTGTTTTTGTATATTGACAATTGAGGGGAAAACGAAATGGATAAAATGGTGACAATAGAAAAATTAAAAAATTACTCTACTGGAATTACAGTGTTATATGCCGAGGACAGTGTTGATATAAGAGAGGAGACGGCAGCCTTTCTAAAGAGTTTTTTTAAGGTAGTTGATGTGGCGGAAAACGGCAATGAGGCTATAAAGCTATATAATACGTGTAAATACGATATTGTAATAAGTGATGTCAGGATGCCTGAGCTTGACGGCATCGGGTTGACAAGAAAAATCAAAGAAATTGACCCTGAGCAAATTGTAATTATAACCACAGCCTACGATAACAGTCCGGTGTTGTATGAACTAATTAACCTGGGTGTGGATAAATTTATTACTAAACCGGTGTTGTTTGAGAAGTTACTTGCTGTTTTGTTGGAGATTAGTGAAAGAATACACCATAAAAAAGAAGATTTCAGAAATGTATTGCTAAATACACGCATAAGCGCAATGAATGAGATTTTGGTCAATATCGCTCATCACTGGAGACAGCCTTTAACAGCGGTTGGGGCAATTGTTCAGGAAATATATGACATATTTATGTATCAGGATCTGACTCGTGAATCTTTAATAAAAAATGTCAGTGAAGCAACGAGAATCATTAAATCTATGTCGGATATTATAGATAAATTCAGTACCTGTTACAATTCAAATAATGGCAAGGAGGACTTCAGCATAGAGCATGCTGTGGCGGATGCAGTATTTATAGTTAAGGATGCGATGTGCATACATGGAATAGATTTAGTTAGAGAGATTGAGAAAAACAGCATAATCAAAGGTAATCGGGCAAACCTTGCATATATAATTGTTGAAATCCTGTGTAACAGTATTGACGCTGCTGCTATGTTGAAATGTCAAGCCTTCTTTTTTTTCTTTTCTAAATTTTCTCCAAAAATTTAGTAGTAGAGCCTGTGG